>NZ_JBEAFR010000076.1:0-133307 GCF_040062315.1 Klebsiella sp. GW_Kp181 | reverse complement strand
TGTGCCGAACCTGGTGTAACGGCGCCGCTGCCTCCCGGTGGCGCTGCGCTGACCGGGCTACGGGTTCACCGCCCCAATTGGCCCTACCAATTATTTCTTAAACCCTCTAATGGTTCACATATCCATCATTTTCCGTCACAATCATATTGCCCAACAATAACATTTGATTAACCATTCCTTGTCGTTAATCCTACAATCGCAATTTGGCTGGGCCAATTTTACAAATGATGTGACCTGCTAAGAGCACAAGACTCAGCACGGCATCATGGCGGCCCGATGGAGACCTGCATGAACCTCTGGCAACAAAATTACGATCCGGCCGGCAACATCTGGCTATCGAGTCTTATCGCATCGCTACCGATTCTGTTTTTCTTTTTTGCCCTGATTAAGCTCAAGCTGAAAGGGTACGTCGCTGCGACCTGGACCGTGGTCATTGCGCTCTCCGTCGCCCTGCTGTTCTACAAGATGCCGGTTGACCACGCGCTGGCCTCCGTCATCTACGGGTTCTTCTACGGCCTGTGGCCAATCGCGTGGATTATTATCGCCGCGGTCTTCGTCTATAAAATTTCGGTGAAAACCGGGCAGTTCGACATTATCCGCTCATCAATCTTATCGATTACTCCGGACCAGCGTCTGCAAATGCTGATCGTCGGTTTCTCCTTCGGCGCCTTCCTTGAAGGGGCCGCCGGTTTTGGCGCGCCGGTCGCCATCACCGCAGCGCTGCTGGTAGGACTCGGCTTTAACCCGCTGTATGCGGCGGGCCTGTGCCTGATCGTTAATACCGCGCCGGTGGCGTTTGGCGCGATGGGCATTCCGATTCTGGTCGCCGGGCAGGTTACGGGACTCGACAGCTTTGAAATTGGCCAGATGGTCGGCCGCCAGCTGCCGTTCCTGACCATCATCGTGCTGTTCTGGATCATGGCGATTATGGACGGCTGGCGCGGCATTAAAGAGACCTGGCCTGCGGTCATGGTTGCCGGCGGCTCCTTTGCTATCGCTCAGTACCTCAGCTCAAACTTCCTCGGCCCGGAGCTGCCGGACATTATCTCTTCGCTGGTATCGCTGGTCTGTCTGACGCTGTTCCTCAAACGCTGGCAGCCGGTACGCATCTTTCGCTTCGGCGATATGGGCGCATCGCAGGTCGATATGAACCTGGCGCGCACGCACTACACGCCGGGACAGGTGATTCGCGCCTGGACACCGTTCCTGTTTCTGACCGCCACCGTGACCCTGTGGAGCGTGCCGCCGTTCAAAGCGCTCTTCGCTCCCGGCGGCGCAATGTACGATTTTGTGATTAATATTTCCGTGCCGTTCCTCGACAAGATGGTAGCGCGCATGCCGCCGGTGGTTAGTGAAGCCACGCCATATGCCGCGGTCTATAAATTTGACTGGCTCTCCGCCACCGGCACCGCGATCCTGTTCGCCGCGCTGCTTTCCATCGTCTGGCTGCGCATGAAGCCAAAAGATGCGATTTCCACCTTTGGCAGCACGCTGAGAGAGCTGGCGTTGCCGATTTACTCCATCGGCATGGTGCTGGCGTTCGCCTTTATTTCCAACTATTCCGGTCTATCCTCCACGCTGGCGCTGGCGCTGGCGCACACCGGCCATGCATTTACCTTCTTCTCGCCGTTCCTCGGTTGGCTGGGGGTATTCCTGACCGGTTCAGATACCTCGTCTAACGCGCTTTTTGCCGCGCTGCAGGCCACGGCGGCCCAGCAGATTGGCGTCTCCGATATCCTGCTGGTCGCAGCAAATACCACCGGCGGCGTGACCGGGAAAATGATCTCCCCGCAGTCGATCGCCATCGCCTGTGCGGCGGTCGGCCTGGTGGGTAAGGAGTCCGATCTGTTCCGCTTTACCGTCAAACACAGCCTGATTTTCACCTGTATGGTCGGCGTCATCACCACGCTGCAGGCGTATGTCTTAACCTGGATGATCCCGTGATAGTGATGCCAAAACGCCTTGCCGACGACGTCGCCCGTCGCGTGCGGGCGCTGATTGAAGAACAAAAGCTGGAGGCGGGCATGCGATTGCCCGCCGAGCGCCAGCTGGCAACGCAGCTCGGCGTATCGCGCAATTCTCTGCGCGAAGCGCTGGCGATGTTAGTCAACGAAGGGGTGCTGCTCAGCCGTCGCGGCGGCGGCACCTTCGTGCGCTGGCAGCACGAAGCGTGGTCGGAGCAAAACATCGTTCAACCGCTGAAGACGCTGCTCTCCGACGACCCCGATTACAGCTTTGATATCCTCGAAGCCCGTCATGCTATTGAAGCCAGCACCGCCTGGCATGCGGCA
Source organism: Klebsiella sp. GW_Kp181 (assembly GCF_040062315.1). NCBI lineage: Bacteria > Pseudomonadati > Pseudomonadota > Gammaproteobacteria > Enterobacterales > Enterobacteriaceae > Klebsiella > Klebsiella sp. GW_Kp181. The sequence continues at coordinate 131,016 of NZ_JBEAFR010000076.1, read as the reverse complement.
ATGCGGGCAACCGATGCCGAAAAAGAGAAAATCCGCCTCTGCTTTGAAGCCACCCAAAGTGAAGACCCGGACCTTGCCTCGCAGGCCGATGTCCGCTTCCACCTGGCGATCGCCGAAGCCTCGCACAACGTGGTGCTCCTGCAAACCATGCGCGGTTTTTTTGACCTATTACAATCCTCAGTCAAGGAGAGCCGCCAGCGGATGTATCTCGTCCCGCCGGTATTCGCTCGCCTCACCGAACAGCACCTGGCGGTCATGGAGGCGATTGTCGCCGGTGACCCGGAAGGTGCCAGACAGGCGATGATGGCCCATCTGGGCTTCGTTCACGCCACCATCAAACGTTTTGATGAAGACCAGGCCCGCCAGGCGCGAATTACCCGCCTGCCCGGTGACCATAACGACAATTCCAGGGAGAACTTGTGATGATTATTTCCGCCGCCAGCGACTACCGCGCCGCCGCACAGCGTATCCTGCCACCGTTCCTGTTCCACTACATCGACGGCGGCGCTTACGCCGAGCACACCCTGCGCCGCAACGTTGAGGATCTCTCCGACGTGGCCCTGCGCCAGCGCATTCTGCGCAATATGTCGGACCTGAGCCTGGAAACCACCTTATTCAATGAGAAGCTGGCGATGCCAACGGCGCTGGCGCCGGTCGGGCTGTGCGGGATGTACGCGCGCCGTGGTGAAGTGCAGGCCGCCGGCGCAGCGGATGAGAAAGGCATCCCCTTCACCCTCTCTACCGTTTCCGTCTGCCCGATAGAAGAAGTTGCCCCGACCATTAAACGTCCGATGTGGTTCCAGCTGTACGTTCTGCGCGACCGCGGCTTTATGCGCAACGCGCTGGAGCGCGCGAAGGCGGCGGGTTGTTCAACGCTGGTCTTTACCGTCGATATGCCGACCCCCGGCGCACGCTATCGCGATGCTCACTCCGGGATGAGCGGCCCGAACGCGGCGATGCGCCGCTACTGGCAGGCAGTGACCCATCCGCAATGGGCATGGGACGTCGGATTAAACGGCCGCCCACATGATTTAGGCAACATCTCCGCCTACCTCGGCAAGCCGACCGGCCTGGAGGATTACATCGGCTGGCTGGCGAATAACTTCGATCCCTCGATTTCCTGGAAAGACCTTGAGTGGATCCGTGAATTTTGGGATGGCCCGATGGTGATCAAGGGGATCCTCGATCCGGAGGACGCCCGCGACGCGGTGCGCTTCGGCGCTGATGGCATCGTGGTGTCTAACCACGGCGGCCGCCAGCTTGATGGAGTGCTCTCTTCCGCCCGCGCCCTGCCCGCGATTGCCGATGCGGTTAAAGGCGACATTACGATTCTCGCCGATAGCGGCATCCGCAACGGCCTCGATGTCGTGCGCATGATTGCCCTCGGCGCCGATAGCGTGCTGCTGGGCCGCGCTTATCTGTATGCGCTGGCCACGCACGGCAAGCAGGGTGTCGCCAATCTGCTGAACCTGATCGAAAAAGAGATGAAGGTGGCGATGACGCTGACCGGGACGAAAACCATCGGCGAAATCAGTCGTGAATCCCTGGTGCAAAACGCCGATGCGCTGCGGACCTTCGATGTGATCAAAGCAGCGAACGCGGCGGTTAGCCCTAATCCTGAAGAAACCGTCCGGCAGGTGGGTTAACGTCCTCGTCGGGCCATCCGGCTCACAGGCTGGCGCCGGTTTGCTCCCGCTCCCTTTCCGCGAGAGGGTCGGGGTGAGGGTTAGCCAAATATCTGCTATTCTGCCCCCCGCAATTAAGGGGGCAGCATGCTTAACATCGTCTTATTTGAACCAGAAATCCCGCCAAATACCGGGAATATCATCCGCCTGTGCGCTAACACCGGCTTCAATCTGCATATTATCGAGCCTATGGGGTTTGCCTGGGATGATAAGCGCCTGCGCCGCGCCGGTCTGGATTACCACGAGTTCGCCGCCGTCCAGCGCCATCGCGATTACGCCGCGTTTGTTGAAAGCGCAAAGCCGCAGCGCCTGTTCGCCCTGACCACCAAAGGCACGCCGGCGCACAGCGCGGTGAGCTATCAGGACGGCGATTATCTGATGTTTGGCCCGGAAACTCGCGGACTGCCGGGCAGTATTCTTGATGCCCTGCCGCCAGAACAAAAAATCCGTATTCCGATGATGCCGGACAGCCGCAGCATGAACCTGTCAAATGCGGTGTCGGTGGTGGTCTATGAAGCCTGGCGCCAGCTGGGATATCCCGGCGCGGTACTGCGCAGCTGAGCTGGCTTTCTCCCGGAGGCGGCGCGTAGCGCCTGTCCGGGCTACCAGACTGCGCTCGGCTTTGTAGCCCGGATAGATGCGCAGCATCGCCTCCGGGAAATCAATCAAATACCGTCACCGTACTCGAAGGTATGGTGTATGCCATTAAAGTGCTGATCCATATCCATTGCGGGCTTATCGCTCTCTGGCTTGCCCACAATACGGGCCGGTACGCCTGCGGCGGTGGTATGCGGCGGCACCGGCTGCAGCACCACCGAACCCGCGCCGATTTTTGCTCCGCGCCCGACTTCGATGTTGCCGAGAATCTTCGCCCCGGCGCCAATCATCACCCCTTCACGAATTTTCGGATGACGATCGCCGCTGGTTTTACCGGTACCACCGAGGGTCACGGATTGCAGAATCGACACATCGTCTTCAATCACCGCCGTTTCGCCGACGACAATACCGGTGGCGTGGTCAAGCATGATCCCGCGGCCAATCTTCGCCGCCGGGTGGATATCCACCTGGAACGATACGGAAACCTGATTTTGCAGGAAGATCGCCAGCGCCCGACGCCCCTGATTCCATAGCCAGTGGCCGATACGATAGGCCTGCAGCGCGTGGAACCCTTTCAGATAAAGCAGGGGGGTCGAGTATTTATCCACCGCCGGGTCGCGCGTTCGCACCGCCTGAATATCACAGGCGGCGGAGGCGATCATTTCCGGGTCAGCGGCGTAGGCCTCTTCCACTACTTCTCGGATCGCGATGGCGGGCATAATCGGAGAAGCCAGCTTGTTCGCCAGCATATAGCTCAGGGCGCTGCCGAGATTTTCGTGCTTGAGTAGCGTGGCGTGGTAAAAACTGGCGAGCATCGGCTCACAGTCAGCTAAAGCCCGGGCTTCGGCTTTAATGTTATTCCAGACGATATCCAGTTCTTCACACGGCATTGCTGACTCCAGACGATATAATCATGACCGGCCAGTTCTTCGCTGGCCGGGTCATTCAGGTGATCCAGGTTCCATTACGGTTAATTGCTGCGCTCGTCCTTGCGTGCACGGCCTAATAAGGTCAATGCTGCCTCGCGCGCAATTTTTCCGCAATACAATACCTGATAAATTTCCTCGGTTATTGGCATTTCGACGCCTAAACGCTGCGCCAGAACGCGAACCTCTTTGGTATTGCGATAGCCTTCAACCACCTGGCCAATCTTCTCCTGAGCGCTTTGCACATCCATACCCTGGCCGAGCATCATGCCGAAGCGGCGGTTACGCGACTGGTTATCGGTGCAGGTAAGCACCAGATCGCCTAAGCCCGCCATACCCATAAAGGTTTCCGGATCGGCGCCAAGGGCCTCCCCGAGGCGAGACATTTCGACCAGCCCACGGGTAATCAGCGCGGTACGCGCATTGGCGCCAAAGCCGATGCCGTCAGACATGCCGGCGCCGATAGCGATAACGTTTTTCACCGCTCCGCCGAGCTGCACGCCGATAAAATCCGGGTTGATATAGACGCGGAAGCTCTTGCCGCAGTGCAGCAAGCGTTGCAAATCATCAGCAAACTGCGGATCCGTCGACGCCAGCGATATCGCCGTCGGCAGGCCTGCCGCCAGCTCTTTCGCAAAGGTCGGACCGGAAATTACCGCCAGCGGAATATCGTCGCCCAGGGCTTCACGGGCCACGTCCTGCAGCAGGCGTCCGGTTTCCGCTTCCAGACCTTTTGTCGCCCAGACCAGACGAGCGTCAGAGCGCATCAGCGGTTTAATCTGCCGCAGCACTTCGCCGAAAACGTGGCTCGGCACGACTACCAGAATATCGCGGCTGGCAGCCAGCGCGGTCGCCAGATCGCTTTCCAGATGCAGCGTGTCGGGGAAAGGAACGTCAGGAAGAAATGCGGCGTTGCAGCGATCGTGCTGCAGCGTCGCAATATGTTTCGGGTCATGGCCCCACAGCACAACGTGGTGGCCATTTCTTGCCAGGGTGATGGCAAGAGCGGTGCCGTAAGAGCCGGCACCGATTACAGTCATTGCAGCGTTAAGCGCGTTCATCAGGCATCCTGATGTTGTTCAGCACCTTCGCCAGCCTGCTGCTGCAGATAGTTCATAAACAGCGCATCGAAGTTCACTGGCGCAAGGTTCAGTTGCGGGAAGGTACCGCGAGAAACCAGGCTGGTGATGCACTCACGCGCGTACGGGAACAGAATGTTCGGGCAGTATGCGCCGAGGCAGTGCGCCATCTGGGTACCGTCGATGCCTTCGATGGAGAAAATACCGCCCTGCTGAACTTCACACAGGAATGCAGTTTCTTCGCCCAGCGAGGCGGTTACGGTGACACGCAGCACCACTTCATACACGCCTTCAGCCAGCTGGCTGGAAGCTGTATCCAGATCAAGTTTAACTTCCGGCTGCCAATCTTTCTGGAAAACTTGCGGCGCGTTCGGCGCTTCAAAAGAAATATCTTTGGTATAGATGCGCTGAATCTGGAAAGTCATTTCGGTGCTGTTTTGTTCTGACATAGTAAAACCCTTTCGTGTTGTCCTTAAGTACGCCCGTCCAATGGAGATGAGCGCAAAAAATTAGCGCAAGAGGGGATCGAGTCCACCACGTGAATCAAGCGCATACAAGTCGTCACAGCCGCCAATGTGCTGCGCATCAATAAAAATCTGCGGAACCGTCGTCCTACCGCTGCGCTTAATCATCTCTTCACGCTTTGCAGCATCGCCATCGATAGGCAACTCGTTGAACGTGACGCCCTTGCTGTTCAGCAGGGCTTTCGCACGCACGCAAAACGGACATGTCGCTTTGGTATAGATATCAATATTGGCCATGACTTCACTCCTGTTTTTACCCCCGAGGGTTTTACACCGCAGGCAATGTTCCCCCGCTGGCGAATCGCCGGCACAGGGGAAACCGCACTACGCCATAAAGACGAGGGTAAATTATTTACCGCGTACCAGCGGAAGGTTCTCGCCGCTCCAGCCTGCGATGCCTTCCTTCAGTACGAAGACCTTTTCAAAACCGGCTTTGTTCAGCGCGCTGGCGGGTTCTTGCGCCTGCATACCTGAGCCGTCTACTACTATAATGGGTTGTGCTTTGTGCTTTTCCAACTCACCGACGTTATTTGCTTTGATATCGCTCGGCAGCAGGTTAATAGAACCCGCAATATGACCTTTGCGGAAATCGTCACGCTGACGCAGGTCGACAACCACGGCATCTTCTTTGTTGATCAGGCGCGTCGCTTCACCGCGGGTGATGACTTTAACTTTCGACATCAGCCCTTTAAAGGTGGTGAACAGCACCGCCGCCAGCAGCGCGACCCACGCGATGCTCAGGACGGGGTGACGGCTGATGAATTGCATAATTTCTTGCATGGGGGGTTACAACTCCCGACTAAGTGAGAAAAAAACCAGGGAAGGAGTATACCTGTGCATTGCGGCAAATACAGCCAGTGAGCGCGATGTAATGTATTTTCTGCGGCCCGTCACGAAAAAAAACCGCTCTCGCCGCGGCGATGCGCTCTGGCCGCCCTCTTTCTTTGATCTTTTACGGTGATTTGATCGATTCAGCTGTAGTAAAATTACGCAAATTTTCTGTCTTTGAGCATGAGGTTGTCGCAATGTCGGTTTCTAAAAAACCTATGGTACTGGTGATTCTGGATGGCTATGGCTACCGTGAAGACCAGCAGGATAACGCTATTTACAGCGCCAAAACCCCTGTTATGGACGCACTGTGGGCAAAACGTCCGCATACTCTGATTGATGCTTCAGGCCTGGAAGTCGGTCTGCCGGATCGTCAAATGGGTAACTCCGAAGTGGGCCACGTCAACCTCGGCGCGGGCCGCATCGTATATCAGGACCTGACCCGCCTGGACGTTGAAATCAAAGAACGCACCTTCTTCGCCAACCCGGTACTGACCGGCGCGGTGGATAAAGCCGTTGCCGCTGGCAAAGCCGTGCATATTATGGGCCTGATGTCTCCGGGCGGCGTCCACAGCCACGAAGACCACATCATGGCGATGGTGGAGCTGGCAGCCGAACGCGGCGCGGATAAAATCTATTTGCACGCTTTCCTCGACGGCCGCGATACCCCGCCGCGCAGCGCTGAAAAGACGCTGGCGAAATTCGAAGATAAATTTGCCGCACTCGGCAAGGGCCGCGTCGCCTCAATCATTGGCCGCTACTACGCCATGGATCGCGACAACCGTTGGGATCGCGTTGAGCAGGCTTACGATCTGATGACTCTGGCGAAAGGCGAGTTCCAGGCCGATACCGCCGTTGCGGGCCTGCAGGCCGCTTATGCACGCGATGAAAACGATGAATTCGTGAAAGCAACCGTTATTCGCGCTGAAGGCCAGGCCGATGCGGCCATGGAAGACGGCGATGCGCTGATTTTCATGAACTTCCGTGCCGACCGCGCTCGCGAAATCACCCGCGCCTTCGTTAACGCCGATTTCGACGGATTTGCCCGTAAGAAAGTGGTTAACCTCGATTTCGTCATGCTGACCGAGTACGCCGCGGACATTAAAGTCGCCTGTGCTTATCCGCCGGCATCTCTGGTGAACACCTTCGGCGAATGGATGGCGAAAAATGACAAAACCCAGCTGCGCATCTCCGAAACTGAAAAATACGCTCACGTCACCTTCTTCTTCAACGGCGGCGTTGAAGAGCCGTTCAAAGGCGAAGAGCGCATTCTGATCAATTCACCGAAGGTCGCAACCTACGATCTGCAGCCGGAAATGAGCTCCGCTGAGCTGACCGAAAAACTGGTTGCCGCCATCAAGGGCGGTCAGTTCGATACCATCATCTGTAACTACCCGAACGGCGATATGGTTGGCCACACCGGGGTGATGGAAGCCGCCGTTAAAGCGGTAGAAGCGCTGGATCGCTGCATTGACGAAGTGAGCAAAGCCGTTGAATCCGTTGGCGGACAGCTGCTGATCACCGCAGACCACGGCAACGCCGAGCAGATGCGCGATCCGGCCACTGGCCAGGCGCACACCGCGCACACCAACCTGCCGGTTCCGCTGATTTACGTTGGCGATAAAAACGTCAAAGCGGTCAACGGCGGCAAACTTTCCGACATCGCGCCGACCATGTTGACGCTGATGGGAATGGAAATCCCGCAAGAGATGACTGGCAAGCCGCTGTTCATCGTGGAATAATCCTTCCCCATGAGGGGAAAGGCGACTTATTCAACTACATGGATCGCAACGGCAGTTCGATCCGTCCTTTACGCCAGCGCGCTTAGCGCTGGCGTATTGCTGTGCGCCGCATCTGCTCACGCCGACGATCGCGACCAGCTTAAATCCATTCAGGCCGACATCGCCGCTAAACAGCGGGCGATTAAACAGCAGCAGCAGCAGCGTGCTTCCCTGGTTGCCCAGCTTAAAGCGCAGGAGGAGGCCATCTCCGCCGCCGCGCGCAAGCTGCGCGAAACCCAGGAAACGCTGAACCAGCTAAATAAGCAGATCGACGAAATGAACGCCGCGCTCGCGAAGCTGGAGCGTCAGCGCACCTCGCAGGAGCGCAACCTTTCCGCCCAGCTCGATGCCGCGTTTCGTCAGGGGCCGCACACCGGCATCCAGATGATCCTCAGCGGCGAAGAGGGGCAGCGTAATCAGCGTCTGCAGGCCTACTTTGGCTATCTGAACCAGGCGCGTCAGGAAACCATCGCCCAGCTCAAGCAAACTCGCGAAGACGTGGCGGTGCAAAAATCCATGCTGGAAGAGAAACAGAGCCAGCAGCAAACCCTGGTGTACGAGCAGCGCGCCCAGCAGAGCAAGCTGGAGCAGGCGCGCAACGAGCGTAAAAAAACCCTCGCCAGCCTTGAATCCTCTATTCAGCAAGGCCAGCAGCAGCTCAGCGAAATGCGGGCTAACGAATCACGCCTGCGCGGTCGCATCGCCCAGGCGGCGGCGGCGGCCAAAGCGCGAGCGGATCGCGAAGCCCGCGAAGCGCAGGACGTACGCAATCGCCAGCAGGAAGCCTCACGTAAAGGCACCACCTACAAACCTACCGAAAGCGAACGCTCGCTGATGTCCCGCACCGGCGGGCTTGGTTCACCGCGAGGCCAGGCATTCTGGCCGGTTCGCGGCTCAATTCTCCATCGCTATGGCGAACAGCTGCAAGGTGAACTACGTTGGAAGGGGATGGTTATCGCTGCGTCTGAAGGCACCGAGGTCAAAGCCGTTGCCGATGGTCGGGTTATTCTTGCCGACTGGCTGCAGGGCTATGGCCTGGTGGTGGTCGTTGAACACGGCAAAGGCGACATGAGTCTTTACGGCTATAACCAAAGCGCGCTGGTCAGCGTCGGCACTCAGGTCCGGGCGGGCCAGCCGATCGCTCTCGTAGGCAGCAGCGGCGGTCAGGGCCGCCCGTCGCTCTATTTCGAAATTCGCCGCCAGGGTCAGGCGGTCAATCCACAGCCGTGGTTGGGAAGATAAGTTTTGCTTCAATTTCGCAGAATTGCACTCGCGGTAACCAGTACGCTGGTTATGGCGTCGCCGGTTTTTGCCGGCAAACTCTCCATTGTTATCGACGACTTTGGCTATCGTCCACAAACGGAAAATCAGGTGCTGGCGCTGCCAGCGACGATCTCCGTTGCCGTACTTCCTAATGCGCCCCACGCCCGCGAAATGGCGACGAAAGCGCATAATCTCGGCCACGAGGTGCTAATTCACCTGCCGATGGCGCCGATCAGTAAACAGCCGCTGGAAAAAGATACCCTCCGCCCGGATATGAACAGCAGCGAGATAGAACGCATTATCCGCGAAGCCTACGGTAAGGTTCCGTACGCCGTGGGGCTGAATAACCATATGGGCAGCGCCATGACGTCGAATCTCTTCGGTATGCAGAAAGTGATGCAGGCGCTTGAGCGCTACAATCTCTACTTTCTGGATAGCGTCACCATCGGCAATACCCAGGCCATGCGGGCGGCGCAGGGCACCGGCGTTAAGGTGATTAAGCGTAAGGTTTTCCTCGACGATACCCAAAACGAAGCGGATATTCGCTATCAGTTCAACCGCGCCATCGCTTTGGCGCGACGCAACGGTTCCGCAATTGCTATCGGCCACCCGCACCCGACGACGGTGCGCGTGCTGCAGCAGATGGTGTATAACCTGCCGCCGGATATCACCCTGGTTCGCCCGAGCAGCCTGCTCAACGAGCCGCAGGTGGACACCTCAACGCCGAACGCTGCCCCGCCGCCGAAACAGCCGCCGCGCAACCCGTTCCGTGGCGTGAAGCAGTGCAAATCTAAGCGCCCTCCGGAGCCGATCAACGCCAGCCGCTTCTTTACCATTCTGAGCGAAAGCATCAGCAAGAGTACGCTGGTGCAGTATTACCAGCTGAAGTGGCAGGGCTGGGATACCCCCACCAACTAAACCGTCCTGGAGTCCCGGCGTTTATCCGCCGCGGATTCCGGCTTATCCTGATGGGCATACCAGGCTTTAAAGTATTTCAGAAAGCTATAAAAGGTCGCATAGAGCCCGGTGACCACGCCCACCTTACCCTTTCGCCAGGCCCCGCTGAACAGATACCATTTAAAGAAAGCGCCAATCGCGCTGATCGCTCCGCGTGCGAGAGATGGCCTGATCTTCTGGTATTTAACCAGCCGCGTAGTGTAGCTATTGAGCTTATTAAACACCTCATGCAGGGAGTAAAAGGTGTCATGTCGCACGAAGCCCGGTAGCTTGCTGGAGTGCTGAAAGCCCACGACCTGATCGTCTACAGGCCGATCGTTGAACCTGGCGACGGAGCGATTAAACAAACGAACCGGGAAATCCGGCGATGATACCGGATAAATGGTGCGAACCTCCTCGCCCAGTACGAACCAGTAACGCGGCAGTCGCCAGGCGCGGGCCGGGTCAGGATCGTCCCCCGCCTTCAGCGCCAGAATAGCCGCCACCACTTCGTCGTCAAGAATCTCATCGCTATCCATACACAGCACCCAATCGTGGCAGGCCAGAGAGGTCGCGTAGTTCATCTGCGCGCCGTGAGAAGTATAGGGATGATGGTGAACGGTGAGCCCGAACTGTTGGCAAATCTGCAGCGTGGCATCCGTGCTGCCTGAGTCGATGACGATAAATTCATCGGCCACCTTAAGCAAAGGTGGTAAAACCTCCCGTAATAAGCGGGATGAATTACAGGTCAATAAGCATACAGAGAGTTTAAGCATAGTATTTGTGTGGTTAAACTGCGATTAAACTGACTGTATAAACGAATAGGTGAGAAAGCGATTTAGAAAAAGTGCGGAGTGGATTAAAAATCAGAAAAGTGGAAGTCAGCTCTCTAAATAAAGCGCCCGCAGGCGCTTTTTTAAGCTCAAATTCGGAGCAGGTTAATCCCAGCTGAGAATAACTTTGCCAGACTGGCCGGAGCGCATCGCGTCAAAGCCCTGCTGGAAATCATCAATGCCAAAGCGGTGGGTGATGATCGGCGACAGATCGAGGCCGGACTGGATGAGCGCGGCCATCTTGTACCAGGTTTCGAACATTTCGCGACCATAAATCCCTTTGATAAACAGCCCCTTGAAGATCACCTTGGTCCAATCGATGGACATATCCGACGGCGGAATACCCAGCATGGCGATGCGCCCGCCATGGTTCATGGTATCGAGCATGGTGCGGAACGCCGGCGGCGCACCGGACATCTCGAGGCCCACATCGAAGCCTTCCGTCATGCCCAGCTCGGCCATCACATCGCTAAGGTTCTCTTTCGCCACATTCACCGCCCGGGTGACGCCCATTTTGCGCGCCAGTTCCAGGCGATATTCGTTAACGTCGGTAATCACGACGTTGCGCGCACCAACGTGTTTCGCCACCGCGGCCGCCATCACGCCGATGGGGCCTGCGCCGGAAACCAGTACGTCTTCACCCACGAGGTCGAATGAAAGCGCGGTATGTACAGCGTTGCCAAACGGGTCAAAAATCGATGCCAGATCGTCGGAGATATTGTCCGGAATTTTAAAAGCGTTAAACGCCGGGATCACCAGATATTCGGCAAAACAGCCCGGACGGTTCACGCCGACGCCCGTCGTATTGCGGCACAGATGCGTACGGCCGGCGCGGCAGTTACGGCAGTGGCCGCAGGTGATATGCCCCTCGCCGGAAACGCGGTCGCCCAGCTTAAAGCCGCGAACTTCCTGACCGATACCCACCACTTCGCCAACGTATTCATGGCCCACAACCATCGGTACCGGAATGGTCTTTTGCGACCATTCGTCCCAGTTATAGATATGTACGTCGGTACCGCAAATCGCGGTCTTGCGAATTTTAATCAGCAGATCGTTGTGGCCGACTTCCGGTTCCGGTACGTCGGTCATCCAGATGCCTTCTTCCGCCTTCAGTTTGGATAACGCTTTCATCTCACACCCTCAGGCAATGACGCCCAGTTGTTTACCGATGCGGGTAAAGGCTTCCACCGCACGTTCAATTTGTTCAGGGGTATGCGCCGCAGACATCTGGGTACGTATACGCGCCTGGCCTTTTGGAACCACCGGATAGAAGAATCCGGTGACGTAGATACCTTCTTTTTGCAGCTCGCGCGCGAACTGCTGCGCCACGGTGGCTTCACCGAGCATTACCGGGATAATGGCGTGGTCGGCGCCCGCGAGGGTAAACCCTGCCGCAGTCATTTTTTCGCGGAACAGGCGCGCGTTCGACCACAGGCGGTCGCGCAGTTCGCTGCCGGCTTCCACCATCTCCAGCACTTTGATCGAAGCGGCGACAATCGCCGGAGCCAGCGAGTTGGAGAACAAATACGGACGCGAGCGCTGGCGCAGCCACTCGACGACTTCTTTGCGCGCGGCAGTATAGCCGCCGGACGCGCCGCCCAGCGCTTTACCCAGCGTACCGGTGATAATGTCAACGCGGCCCATCACGTCGCAGTACTCATGGGAACCGCGGCCGTTTTCCCCTACGAAACCCACAGCATGAGAATCATCGACCATCACCAGCGCATCGTATTTATCCGCGAGGTCGCAAACGCCTTTCAGGTTGGCTATCACGCCGTCCATCGAAAACACGCCGTCGGTGGCGATCAGCACATGACGCGCGCCGGCTTCACGCGCCTCTTTCAGACGGGCTTCCAGCTCCTGCATGTCGTTGTTGGCATAGCGGAAGCGCTTCGCTTTACACAGGCGCACGCCGTCGATGATCGACGCGTGGTTCAGGGCATCGGAGATAATCGCATCCTCTGCGCCGAGCAGAGTTTCAAACAGTCCGCCGTTGGCGTCGAAGCAGGAGGAGTACAGAATCGCATCTTCCATGCCTAAAAAATCCGCCAGCTTCTTCTCAAGCGCTTTGTGGCTATCCTGAGTGCCGCAGATAAAGCGCACGGAGGCCATACCAAAACCGTGGCTATCCATACCGCTTTTCGCGGCGGCAATGAGATCCGGATGGTTCGCGAGACCCAGATAGTTATTGGCGCAGAAGTTAATGACCTGGCTACCGCCGACGGTGATATCCGCCTGCTGCGCCGAAGTAATAATACGCTCTTCTTTAAACAACCCTTCCGCGCGCGCGGTATCGAGGTCATTGGTTAACTGTTTGTAGAAATCACCACGCATTGCAACTCTCCAGATTCGGCAAAATTTGGCACATATTACCTAAAGCTATACGCTGATACGAGATGATGCATTACTGCATGAATTATTTGCAGCATAAATCACGAGACCCTCTTCACCTTATCGGCGAATGGCTGAAGCCTTTCCGATGTGGTGATATGATAGGAGTATTCATGTCCGGATTGTCTCTGGACTACCCACTTCAAAGGTTACAGTTATGATCATCGTTACCGGCGGCGCAGGCTTTATCGGCAGCAATATCGTTAAGGCGCTGAATGACAAAGGCATTACCGACATTCTGGTCGTAGATAATCTGAAAGACGGCACTAAATTCATCAACCTGGTGGATTTGAACATTGCCGATTACATGGATAAAGAAGACTTCCTGATCCAAATTATGGCGGGCGAGGAGTTCGGCGATATCGACGCCATTTTCCATGAAGGCGCCTGCTCGTCCACTACAGAGTGGGACGGCAAGTACATGATGGATAACAACTATCAGTATTCCAAAGAGGTACTGCACTACTGCCTGGAGCGTGAAATCCCGTTCCTGTACGCCTCTTCCGCCGCGACCTACGGCGGCCGCACCAGCGACTTTATTGAATCCCGCGAATACGAACAGCCGCTCAACGTTTACGGCTACTCCAAGTTTCTGTTTGATGAATACGTCCGTCAGATCCTGCCGGAAGCAAATTCGCAGATCGTCGGCTTCCGCTATTTCAACGTCTACGGGCCGCGCGAAGGTCATAAAGGCAGCATGGCCAGCGTCGCGTTCCACCTGAACACTCAGCTGAATAATGGCGAAAGTCCGAAACTGTTCGAAGGCAGCGATAGCTTCAAGCGCGACTTCGTCTACGTCGGCGACGTCGCGGCGGTAAACCTGTGGTTCTGGGAAAACGGCGTTTCCGGCATCTTTAACCTCGGCACCGGCCGCGCGGAGTCTTTCCAGGCCGTTGCAGACGCAACGCTGGCTTATCATAAGAAAGGCAGCATCGAATACATTCCGTTCCCGGACAAGCTGAAAGGCCGCTATCAGGCGTTTACCCAGGCGGATCTCACTAACCTGCGCGCAGCGGGCTATGATAAACCGTTCAAGACCGTCGCCGAAGGCGTAACGGAATATATGGCCTGGCTCAATCGCGACAATCATGCGAATTCATAAAATCATTCGGGCGGTATTAAGGCAGCAACTGAGCGAATCTTCAGGAACATAGGATAACGATGTGACTGAAGTGAACGAAGGCAGCCAACGCAGAGACAGCTTGAAGGATGAAATGAATGAAGATACTGGTGGTGGGCCCGTCATGGGTGGGCGACATGATGATGTCGCAAAGTCTCTATCGTACGCTCAGGGCGCGCTATCCCCAGGCGATAATCGACGTGATGGCGCCAGCATGGTGCCGTCCGCTGCTATCGCGCATGCCGGAAGTCAACGAAGCGATCCCGATGCCGCTCGGCCACGGCGCGCTGGAAATCGGCGAACGGCGCAAGCTTGGGCACAGCCTGCGCGAGCGTCGCTACGATCGCGCTTACGTGCTGCCGAACTCGTTTAAATCGGCGCTGGTGCCGTTTTTCGCCGGTATCCCGCATCGCACCGGCTGGCTCGGCGAGATGCGCTACGGCCTGCTGAACGATGCCCGTAAGCTGGATAAAGCGGCCTGGCCGCTGATGGTCGAACGCTACGTCGGTCTCGCATACGATAAAGGCGTGATGCGCTGCGCGAAAGATCTGCCGCAGCCGCTGCTCTGGCCGCAGCTGCAGGTGCATGAAGGCGAAAAATCGCAGGCCTGTAGCGCATTTAATATTTCAGCCGAGCGCCCGATAATCGGCTTCTGCCCAGGCGCAGAGTTCGGCCCGGCAAAACGCTGGCCACACTATCACTACGCCGAGCTGGCGAAACAGCTGATCGATGAAGGCTTTCAAATCGTGCTGTTTGGTTCCGCAAAAGATCATGAAGCGGGTAATGAAATCCTTGCCGCGCTCACGACCGAGCAGCAGGCATGGTGCCGCAACCTGGCCGGGGAAACTCAGCTTGAGCAGGCCGTCGTTCTGATCGCCGCCTGTAAAGCGGTGGTTAGCAACGATTCCGGCCTGATGCACGTTGCCGCGGCGCTGGATCGTCCGCTGGTGGCGCTCTATGGGCCAAGTAGCCCGGACTTCACCCCTCCGCTGTCGCACAAAGCGCGCGTTATCCGCCTGATCAGCGGCTACCACAAAGTGCGTAAAGGCGACACCGCCGAAGGCTATCATCAGAGTTTGATCGACATTACGCCGCAGCGCGTACTGGAAGAATTAAACGACCTGCTGCTGGAAAAAACGGAACAAGAGGAAGCCTGACGGATGCGGGTA
Source organism: Klebsiella sp. GW_Kp181 (assembly GCF_040062315.1). Classification (NCBI taxonomy): domain Bacteria; kingdom Pseudomonadati; phylum Pseudomonadota; class Gammaproteobacteria; order Enterobacterales; family Enterobacteriaceae; genus Klebsiella; species Klebsiella sp. GW_Kp181. The sequence continues at coordinate 115,884 of NZ_JBEAFR010000076.1, read as the reverse complement.
TTGATCGTAAAAACCTCGTCCATGGGCGACGTGCTGCATACGCTGCCCGCGCTGAGCGACGCCGCGCTGGCCTTTCCCGGCATTCGTTTCGATTGGGTGGTTGAAGAGGGCTTCGCACAGATCCCCTCCTGGCATGAGACCGTCGACAGGGTCATTCCGGTGGCGATTCGTCGCTGGCGCAAAGCGTGGTTTTCCGCGCCCGTTAAAGCCGAACGCAAGGCATTTCGCGACGCCGTACAGGCGGAAAAATACCACGCCATCATTGATGCCCAGGGGCTGGTGAAGAGCGCCGCGCTGGTCACCCGACTGGCCCGCGGCGTTAAGCACGGTATGGACTGGCAGACCGCTCGCGAACCGCTGGCGAGCCTGTTCTATAACCGTCGCCACCATATCGCCAAACAGCAGCACGCCGTTGAGCGCACCCGCGAGCTGTTCGCTAAAAGCCTTGGCTACGCGAAGCCGGAAACCCAGGGCGACTACGCTATCGCTCGCCATTTTTTGCGCCAGGCCGACGCCTCCGCTGTGCCCTATCTGGTATTTCTCCACGCCACAACGCGGGATGATAAACACTGGCCGGAAGAGAACTGGCGAGCGCTGATCGCTCTGCTTGCCGACAGCGGCGTGCGTATCAAACTGCCGTGGGGCGCCCCCCATGAAGAAGCGCGGGCCAGACGCCTGGCGGATGGGCACGATTTTGTCGACGTCCTGCCGCGTATGAGCCTGGAGCAGGTGGCCCAGGTGCTGGCAGGCGCGCGCGGAGTGGTTTCCGTCGATACCGGACTGAGCCATCTCACCGCCGCGCTCGATAAACCGAACTTCACGCTGTACGGCCCGACCGATCCGGGGCTGATTGGCGGTTACGGTAAAAACCAGTATGTCGTGCGCCCGGAAGGCGGCAACAGCACGGGGGATATTGCCGCCTCCCGGATTCTGCAACTGTTGAAATCTCAGGAACTGGCTTAATGGGTTCATTATTTAAGCAGATCTATCGCTACACGCATCGACGAGCCTTTCGTCATAACGAAAATCTTTGGCCGTTTACCCATATCACCCGCGCGGCAAGCGGTGAAATCCGCACCCTGAAATACAAAGGGAAAGCGGTCCCGTTGGTCAACCTCAGCGAACTAAAAGATAGCGCTCAGGGCGAAGTGCTGCTGACGGCAACCGGTCCCTCTACGCGCAGTATCGATTTTACGCGGCTGCCGAAAAGCATCCCGGTGATGGGGGTGAATGGCGCGTGGCATCTCTCTGATAAAATTAAATTTTCGCTCTATACCATTGTGGACATGGAGTTTTACGATAAAAAACCGGACATTATTCGTGCGGTGATTAGCCAACCGGATATCGTACTCTTCACCACCATGCATGGCATTGCCAAAATCCTCGACCGCCACGGCTCAGCGCTTCGCTGTCGTTTGGCATTAATTGAAGACGCCTGTTATAAAATTTACCAGCCTAAAGTCCCGAGAAGCGCGATACAGCAGGTCTGGCGCGGCGTCACTGCGCTACGCTTTCATCCGCAAAGGCAGGATATTTGCTTTAGCACCGACATCCGCCATGGCATTTTTGATGCCGGTACCGTGGTCTACTGGGCTCTGCAAATTCTGATGTGGCTGGGATTTAAAACTATTCTGATAAGCGGGCTGGATATGAGCAATTTCAACCAGCCGCGATTCTACGAAACGGAACAGGATAAACTCCCCTCCTGGCTGGCAAATAAGGTGGATGACCTGGTCATGCCGTCCTTTTCGCACGCTGCCAACGTGCTGCAACAAAACCATATTCGGGTCGTTAACTTCTCCTTAGAAAGCGCGGTTCCGGAAACGATTTTCGAAAAGGTTTCATTTGATGAGTACTTTAAAAATCAGTAGTTATGCCAGACAGGGTTACACCATTTTCTTTCCTTTGTTTCTGTTTTTTAGTGCTATTTTTTGCGTATCAACTCGCGCAAATAACCTTCTTCATTTATCCATTTTGCTGTTTTTGCTTTCACAGCTGAACACAGACAACCGCCGGGCATTAGCGGAGAACCTGCGCCAGCAGTGGCCGGTCTATGGTCTGCTGGTCGTATTCTGCGTGTACTATGCGCTGAGCAATATTTGGGGCCAGACGCCGCAGCATATCGATTCCCCTCTGACCCACGGCACCTATACCATTTTCTATCTTCTGCTGCTGACAACGCTACTTGGTCATTCTCGCACCCGGCATCTGACGCTGCTGAGCATCGTGGCCGGGATCACGGTGCTGTCTATCTGGACGATGGTTATCGACTTCACCCTGGTCCTCAAGGAGCGCCTGGTGTCGCCGGATAATCCCGGCCCGACCAACGTTATCGACCTGGCGGGTTATTGCGGTATTGGGGTTCTTATTTGCGCCATGCTGCTGAAAGAAAAAGGCAGCCACCTTCTGTATGTGCCGATGGCTATCATGCTGGTGATGCTATTTCTGACCCAAAGCCGCGGCCCGATTATCGCCCTACTGGTGGCGTTTGTTTGCACCCTGCATCTGCACGTCTTTACCCGCCGTAATATCTTGATTGTCGCCGCGTTAGCGATGATTCTGGGACTGCTTTTCTTCTTCACCCCCACCGGAGACCTGCTACTGGCGCGCTTTGAGGAGCTGGGGACGCAAAGCGGTTTGCGCATCAGCATCTGGCATCATACGATCGAGGAAGTGGCCAGCCAGCCGTGGCTGGGGCGAGGTTTTGACTACGAGCTGAACTTTACCAACTACAGCGGCGAACATATCACCACCACCCACAGCGTCTATCTTGGCGCCCTGCTGAAAGGCGGCATCATTGGTCTGGCGCTGCTGTTGGCGGTGATTGCCGGAGGGCTATGGCAGGCATGGCGCAAACAGCAGGATGGCCGCTACGGACTGGCGATTTTTATCTATGCGCTGATTTTTATGGCTTCGCAGGGCATGTTTATCATCAGCAATCCTCGCGAAACCTGGCCGCTGTTTTGGCTACCGCTGGGTATTGCGCTGAGCGGCAGCCTGAAGGCGAAACGCTAAGCAAAGGGCCCGTTACGGGCCTTTTTTATGTCTGCTCGCGAGAGGCAACCAGGTCGTCCGCCTGCGCTTTAATCACCGGCCAGACGGCGTCAATCGTCATGTCGGCGACGTGGGTCTCTTCACAGACAATCTGTCTGGCCTTGTCATAACCCGGCGCCCAAATAGTATAGCCCGGCAAACCGGTATCTTTGAGCTTACGTTTGTTGTAAACCGCCACCATGGGCTTGTCGAACGCGCGGGCAATATGCACGATGGCGGTATCCGCCGTAATCACCAGATCGCACTGGCGAACGATCTCTACCGCTGAATTAATATTGCTATCAGGCAGATATAGCGCTTTATCCAGATTTAGCTGGCGAATTTTTTCGCTATGCCCAACCATGACGACGCTCACGGCATACGGAAGCGTATGCAGGCGGTCAATCAGAGTCGCCACCTGGTGATGACAAAAGTCTTTATCCGTTGAAGCGGTAAACGGGTTGATCGCAATACAGAGCGCGCGCGCTTTTTCCTGATTAAGTAAAAGCTTAACCCTTTCCCGTTCGTGAAGATCGCCGGGCAGATGATAGTGGTAACGATCGTGTTCTATACCAAATAGCCTGGCCACTTCTTTGTAGCGGGCGGAAATATGCCTGGCGCTGTCAAAAAAAGGGATGGAGTGATCGTAAAGCTTATATTCTTGTTTATTAAAACCAATAACGCAGCCAGGCCGCAAATCAGAGAGCAGTTTAAAACGTTCGTAGGTTTTAACATCATCAAAATCAACGACCGCGTCAAATCCCACCGCACGCAGCGCATTTAAGGGCATCCGCGGCTGATATAAATAGACCTGCTCAAGAAAATCCGCACCGGCAAGCATCTGTTTACAGACAGGCCCGGTAAGAACAGACACCTTATAGCCCCGGTCGGCCAAAAGCTTTGCGCAGCCGGTCGTCACGACCATATCCCCGACTTTGTCATCCAGGCGCAATAATAAAACATGCTGAATCTTCGCGGGATTAAAAGGCTGGCGTGCGCTTTTATTTCTGTAACGATAGTTAATCAAATTAAATTTAATTTCGCGGAAGAAGGCATTTTTCTTCCGCGTGAACTGCTTCACGATACGCATACGGTACCTGGTTGTGATCTTTTATCGCTGTGCGCGTTTCTGTTGGTAATATTCCGCCAACGTCATTCCCTTCACCTGCGGTGCCAGCCAGCTGAAAAAAGCGTCCAGATCGGCATATAAGCGCTCAATATCCTGCTCGTTTTTAAACGTCGGGCTGCCGCCAGGCATATACTCAGAAGAGTGGAGCATATATTCGACGTAGTCATTACCCTGAGTCAACGTTTGTTCGACCACTTTTTTCATCGTCTCCACGTTGCCGCCCATCGGACGCAGCCAGTGTACCGACGGCGAGCGGACTTTGCCGCGCAGGCGATCGTAACCCTGCTTCAGGCTATTCATCCACGCAGAATGCTTGTACTGAATGCTCATTGGCACTTCCAGCAGCGACGACTGGCCTTCACGACGAATATCGTTCTCGTCGAGAAAGTAGGCGTGCTGCGGGAAGTGACGATAATCGGTACCGCCGTCGCCCTGCGGCGCGCCTTTCGCCGTTTTCCAGTTCACCCTGGGAGTAACCGAGCAATCGACCAGATAGCCATACTCCACCAGCAGACGCGCGTAGCGCTCGTCAAACGCCCAGCGTCCGGCGCGATGGCTGACCATTTTAGTCTGGAAGGTATCCTCCAGCAGACGGGTCATATAGTCGACTTTGGCACGCATCGCCGCATCGCTGTACTCGATCAGATACGGTTTATGCCGCCAGTCGTCATCGGTAAGCGGGTCGGTCGGTGGGCTGTTCCAGGCATGCAGATGCATGCCGATTTCCGCCGTCCCCCGGGCAATCACATCTTTGGCGAATTCGATATAAACCGGGTCGATGGCCATTTCATAGTTGGTCAAATAAACCGGTTTGAAGCCATACTTTTCGCAAAGCTGCTGAAAACGCGGTAAATAGCGCGCATTCTCGGTGGTGATGCTGTCATGTTTTTGCCAGAGGTTATCGCCCTCTGTATCAATCGTGATGAGAAATGCGGGTTTGTGCACGAAAACGTCCTCAGGCCATACGTATCGGGTCATGGTAGAGCAAGACAAGGCTTCTCTCAATCTATCTGATCCCCTAGAATCGGAGCCCTGACCCTGAATGAAGAACAGAGAATGACGCCTGAAACCCGCACTTCCGGCCGCGTGAACCCGGCGCGAATCCTGGTTATTAAGCTTCGCCATCATGGCGATATGTTATTGATAACGCCGCTTATTCACTCGCTAAAACAGCAATACCCCGCCGCCTGCGTGGATGTGCTGCTTTATGAAGAAACCCGGGATATGCTCGCAGCGAATACTGAGATCCGCCATATTTATGGTATCGATCGGCGCTGGAAAAAACAGGGCACCGGCCATCAGCTCAAGATGGAATGGCAGCTGATCCGTACGCTCCGCCAGCAGCGCTACGATATGGTGCTCAATCTTGCCGATCAGTGGCCCAGCGCGATTATCACTAAACTGACCGGGGCGACCACCCGCATCGGCTTTGACTTTCCGAAGCGTCGTCATCCGGCCTGGCGTTTTTGCCATACCGCCCTCGCCTCAACCGAGCTGCACAACCAGCTGCATACCGTACAGCAGAATCTGTCGATTCTGGCGCCGCTTGGGCTGGATATTGATGATGCGCCGGCAACGATGGGCTACAGCGAACAGGACTGGCTCGCCAGCCGCGCGCTGCTGCCGGAAGGATTTCAGGACAACTATATCGTCATTCAGCCGACCTCCCGCTGGTTCTTTAAATGCTGGCGCGAAGCGCGGATGAGCGCCCTGATAAACGCGCTTTCTGAGGCAGGCTATCCGGTCGTGCTGACCTCCGGCCCCGACGCCAAAGAGAAGCAGATGATCGACGCGATTATGACGGGCTGTCCCAATGCTCGCCTGTACTCCCTCGCCGGGCAGCTCACCCTGCGCCAGCTGGCGTCTCTCATCGACCATGCCCGCCTGTTTATCGGCGTCGACTCCGTGCCGATGCATATGGCCGCCGCGCTGGGCACACCGCTGGTGGCGCTATTCGGCCCCTCCAAGCTCACTTTCTGGCGTCCATGGCAGGCGCAGGGTGAGGTAATTTGGGCGGGTGATTTCGGCTCGATTCCCGATCCTGACGACATAGATACCAACACCGAGGAACGCTATCTCGATTTAATCCCCACCGACGCGGTTATCGCGGCGGCGAAAAAGGTACTGGCATGAGTAAATTCAGGCTGGCTCTGGTACGCCAGAAGTATCGCCCGGACGGCGGTGCGGAACGATTTGTCTCCCGCGCGCTGGAGGCCCTCGACGACAGCGACCTTGAGCTGAACGTCATCACCCGCGAGTGGCAGGGGCCGGTGAAGCCCGAGTGGAACATCCACATCTGCAACCCGCGCAAGTGGGGACGGATCAGCCGCGAGCGTGGGTTTGCCGACGCCGCCCGCCAGCTGTGGCAGCGCGAAGCCTTCGATCTGGTACAAAGCCATGAGCGTATCCCCGGCTGCGACCTGTACCGCGCCGGAGACGGCGTACACCGCCGCTGGCTGCAGCAGCGCTCGCGCATTTTGCCCGGCTGGAAAAGCCGCCTGCTGTTTGCCGACCGCTACCATCGCTATGTAATGCAGGCCGAGCGCGAAATGTACCAGGACTCGCACCTGCGCGGCGTTATCTGCAACGCGGAGATGATTAAACGCGAGATTATTGCAGACTTCGGCCTGCCGGCGGAAAAAATCCACGTTATCTATAACGCCATCGATAACCAGCGTTTTCTGCCGCCGACGGAAGCGGCCTTTGTCGCGCTGCGTACCAAATGGAATCTGCCGCTCCAGGCGACCTGCCTGATTTACGTCGGCTCCGGCTTTGAGCGCAAGGGGCTGGATGCGGCGATCCGCGCCATTGCGCCGACCAACCGCTACCTGCTGGTAGTGGGCAAAGATAAAGAGCAAAGTCGTTATCAGCAGCTGGCGAAAACGCTGAACTGCGAGGAGCGGGTGCGCTTTTTCGGCATGCAGTCGGAAACCCTGCCGTTCTATCAGATGGCCGACGGCCTGCTGCTGCCGACGCTGTACGACCCGTTCCCCAACGTTATTCTCGAAGCGATGGCCTGCGGCCTGCCGGTCATTACCACTACCGGCTGCGGCGGCGCGGAGTTTATTGTTCAGGGCAGCAATGGCTACGTTTGCGATGCGCTGGATATCCAGGCGCTGCAGGAGTCGGTTAGCGCCCTTCCCGCCCGGGCGTTAGGCTCCGCGGAAGGCGAACGCGCCCGCGAGCGCATCATGGCCTGCACCAGCGAACGCCTCTCGGCGCAGCTGCTCTCCCTTTATCAGGATTTGGTGAAATAACGATGCGCATATTGTTTGTTATCGACGGCCTGCCCGGCGGCGGCGCGGAAAAAGTCGTGCTGACGCTGGCGGCGCACTTTCTCAGCCAGGGGGAACAGGTATCGCTTTTTTCCCTGCGCGACGTCTGCGATTATCCGCTGCCGGAAGGACTGGATTATCAGGTCATCGCCGACCGCTGCCGCAAACCGTGGCGCAAACTGACGGAACTCTCCCGGCGCGCGCGCCAGCTTGATGCGGCCATCGATAGCGCAGAACGGCAGGGCCGCTTCGATCTGGTGCTCTCGAATCTGCATAAAACTGACCGCATTGTCTCCCGCAGCCGCCTGCTGAACGGGCGAAACGTCTGGTATTGCCTGCACGGCGTATTCTCTACTTCCTATCTCGGCCATCGCACCGGTTTTGACCGCTGGCTGAAGCAGCAGAAGATCGGACGCGTTTACCAGGGACGCAACGTCGTCTCCGTCTCCGATGCGGTAGGTCAAGATCTGGTCGAGCAGTTCGCCATTCGCCCGGCCCAGCTGAAAACCATCTATAACCCGTTTGATATCGCCGCGCTGCGCGCAGCGGCTGAAGAGCCCAGCCAGCGACCCGACGGCGACTATATTATTCACGTGGGCCGCTTTCATCCCGGTAAACGCCACGACCGCCTGATTGAGGCGTATGCGCAAAGCGGTATCGATGCGCCGCTGGTACTGCTGGGACAGGGAAAACCGGAACAAGAGCAGCGCCTGCGCCAGCTGGCGCAGCAGCTACAGGTTGCCGATCGCGTCCTGTTTAAAGGCTTCCAGAAAAATCCGCTGCCGTGGATCAAAGGCGCGCGGATGCTGGTCCTGAGCTCCGATAGCGAAGGTTTTGGCAACGTGGTGGTTGAAGCGCTGCTGCTGGATACGCCGGTCGCCAGCACCCGCTGCCCGGGCGGCGTGACCGAGATCCTCACCGGCGAGCTGTCGCGCGGCCTGGCCGATCTCAACAGCCCGGCGCTGGCTCAGACGATGCAAAGCATTTACCATAGCCCCCCAGCCATCGACGCCTCGGCGCTGGAGAAATTCAGCGTGGCATCGATTTGTCAGCAGTATCGTCAGCTGCGCAGCGCCTGACGCCGTTATTCAACCAGGATCGAATGATTTATGAGTCAAACGCCTTTACTAAGCATCGTAGCCGCCGTCTATAACGGCGAAAAATTCCTTGCGCAATTCTTTGAGTGCCTTGAGCAACAGCAGCTGGAAAGCTATGAACTGATCCTGGTGAACGACGGGTCGACGGACGGTAGCCTTGCGGTTATCGACCAGTGGAAAGAGCGCCTGCAAAACGTGCTCGTACTGGAACAGGAAAACCAGGGCGTGTCGGTGGCGCGCAATACCGGGCTCGCCGCGGCGACCGGTAAATACCTGACCTTTCCGGATATCGACGATAAGCTTTACCCGGGCATGTACCGTACGCTTCTGGAAATGGCGGAAAAGGGCAATCTTGACGTCGCCACCTGCAACGGCCGCTACGTCTACGAGACGAAAAAAGATATCCATCCTATTTTCCCGCTGGACCGGCTACAGTCGACCGGCGTTTTGCCCGGCCACGTCTGGTTAAAACAGGCGCTGGATTCTCGTAAGTTCCTGCATGTCACCTGGCTCAATATTTACCGCCGCGAGTTTATCGCGGATCACCGCTTCCATTTTGAGCCGGGCCTGCGTCATCAGGATATTCCCTGGACCACGGAAGTGCTGCTGGCGGCAGAACGCGTGCAGTACACCAGCGAGCAGTTCTACGATTACTACATCCATTCGGAATCGGTGTCGCATAAGCCGGACAATGACGATACGCTGATGCGTTCAGCGCGCCACTATATGAAGATTCTTGAGATGCTGGACGCCATCAACCAGCGCTATCCGGACAAGGTTCGCAATATTTCCGCCTGCCGCTGGCAGATCGCTAAAGAGGGGCTGGGAATTATTCATACCTTCGATAGCATGAAAGATGAGTCAAAAAAGCATATTATCATTAAAGAGTTCTTTGACCGCGGTATCTGGAGCCTGATCTGGAAAAATGCCCATACGTTCCGTCTACGCTGGCGTCTTGGACGCCGCTATCTGCGCATCAAGCGCTATCGCGACGCGGCTTAATACTGAATCCCTTAGTTTCCGCCAAAGAGATAGCTTTACGCGGGTTAAATGCTTAGAATTTGCCCGCAAAAACATAAATACGGATAAATCGCTTGGAATTGCTTTATACCGCCCTACTTTACCTCATTCAGCCGCTGGTGTGGCTGCGACTGCTGTTACGCAGCCGTAAGGCCCCTGCCTATCGTAAACGCTGGAAGGAACGTTATGGCTTCTGCCAGAACAAGGTAGAACCGGGTGGCATCCTGCTGCATTCCGTTTCCGTGGGTGAAACGCTGGCGGCTATCCCGCTGGTGCGCGCGCTACGCCACCGCTACCCCTATCTGCCGATCACCGTCACGACCATGACGCCAACCGGCTCCGAACGCGCGATGTCCGCTTTCGGTAAAGACGTCCATCACGTCTATCTGCCTTACGATCTTCCCGGCGCAATGAACCGCTTCTTCAATACCGTTCAGCCAAAGCTGGTTATCGTCATGGAAACCGAACTGTGGCCGAACATGGTCGCCACGCTGCATAAACGCAAAATTCCGCTGGTTATCGCCAACGCCCGGCTGTCCGAACGCTCGGCGAAAGGCTATGCCAAACTGGGCAAATTTATGCGTCGGCTGCTGAGCCGCATTACCCTTATCGCCGCACAGAATGAAGAAGACGCCAGCCGCTTTATCGCCCTTGGCCTGAAACGCAATCAACTGGCGGTCACCGGCAGCCTGAAGTTTGATATTTCAGTCACGCCGGAGCTGGCCGCTCGCGCTATCACCCTGCGTCGCCAGTGGGCGCCGCACCGCCAGGTATGGATTGCCACCAGCACCCACGACGGCGAAGAGCAAGTCATTCTTCAGGCGCATAAAAAGCTGCTGGAGCGCTTCCCCAACCTGCTGCTGATCCTTGTCCCGCGCCACCCGGAGCGCTTCGGCGACGCCCGCGAGATGGTGCAGAAAGCGGGAATGAGCTACACCCTGCGCAGTACCGGCGAAATCCCGTCGAACAGTACCCAGGTGGTGATTGGCGATACCATGGGTGAGCTGATGCTGCTGTACGGCATTGCCGACCTCGCGTTTGTCGGCGGTAGCCTGGTGGAGCGCGGCGGTCATAACCCGCTGGAGCCCGCTGCTCATGCGATACCGGTACTGATGGGCCCGCACACCTTTAACTTCAAAGATATCTGCGCCAAGCTGCAGCAGGACGATGGACTGATTACCGTCACCGACGCCGACTCGCTGGTGACGGAGGTGTCAAACCTGCTGACCGATGAAGATTACCGTCTGTGGTATGGTCGTCACGCGGTGGAAGTCCTGCACCAAAACCAGGGCGCGCTCTCCCGTCTGCTACAGTTACTCCAACCCTATCTGCCGCAGCGGAGCCACTAATGTCGCCTCGACTCTCGGTCGTGATGATCGCCAAAAACGCGGCGGATCTGCTGCCTGATTGTCTGGCGTCGGTAAGCTGGGCCGATGAGATAGTGCTGCTGGATTCCGGCAGCAGCGACAACACCGTAGAATTAGCCCGCAGCATGGGCGTTCAGGTGCATGTCAATCGCGACTGGCAGGGCTACGGTATTCAACGCCAGCGCGCCCAGGACTACGCCACCTGCGATTACGTGCTGATGATCGATACCGACGAGCGCGTCACTCCGGAGCTTGCGCAGTCTATCCGCAGCGTGCTGGCCGCGCCGCAAACCGGCGCAATATACAGCATTGCCCGGCGCAACTATTTTCTTGGCCGCTTTATGCGCCACAGCGGCTGGTATCCCGATCGCGTGATGCGCTTGTACGAACGCGGCCGCTACCGCTATAACGATAATCTGGTCCACGAATCTCTCGATGCCCGAGGCGCGCCGGTTATCGAGCTCGCGGGCGATCTGCTGCATCTGACCTGCCGTGATTTCTCCGGCTTTCAGCAAAAGCAGCTGGCCTACGCCGCCGCCTGGGCGCAGGAGCGCCATCAGAGAGGCAAAAAGACCTCGCTGGCCGCTATCTTCGGCCATACGCTGGGCGCCTTTGTGAAAACGCTGCTGCTGCGCGGCGGCATTCTGGATGGGAAACAAGGCTGGCTACTGGCGGTGGTCAACGCGCAATACACGTTTAATAAATACACCGAGCTGTGGGCCCTGAGCCGCGGCTACTCGGAGAAAGTGTCATTATGAGCACAAAAGCGATCTATCCGGGAACCTTCGACCCTATCACCAACGGCCATATCGATATCGTCACTCGCGCGGCCAGCATGTTCGATAAGGTGCTGTTGGCTATCGCCGCCAGCCCGAGCAAAAAGCCGATGTTCACTCTCGACGAGCGCATCGCGCTGGCCACCCAGGCAACGGCGCATCTGGTCAACGTTGAGGTTATTGGCTTCAGCGATTTAATGGCCAATTTTGCCCGCGCGCAGCAGGCGAACATTTTAATTCGCGGCCTGCGGGCGGTGGCGGATTTTGAATATGAGATGCAGCTGGCCCATATGAACCGTCATTTAATGCCGACGCTGGAGAGCGTGTTTCTGATGCCGTGCAAAGAGTGGTCGTTTATCTCCTCTTCGCTGGTAAAAGAAGTGGCGCGCCACCAGGGCGACGTCTCCCACTTTCTGCCGGCAAACGTTCACCAGGCGCTGCTGAAGAAGCTGTAATCCTGCGCCATCGGGTCTCTTCCCGCAGGCGATGCTGCGCATCTGTCCGGGCTACCCAATCAAATCGCACGGACGCGTAGCCCGGCTAAGCGCAGCGCGAGCCGGGTTCACCGCAACCACCGCATATTATTTCTGGCACTGGCGACAATAAAACGTCGCCCGCTGGGCGTGTTTACTGCCGATAACCGGCGTCCCGCAAATGCGGCACGGCTCGCCCTTGCGGCCATACACCTGCAGCTCCTGGGCAAAATAACCCGGTTTACCGTCGCTTTGCAGGAAATCTTTCAGCGTCGTCCCACCCTGTTCAATGGAGCGCAGCAGGACCAGCTTAATCACTTTCACCAGCTGTTCGCACTCCTCGCGCGACAGCGAAGAGGCCAGCCTGTCGGGGTGAATACCCGCCGAAAATAGCGATTCGCTGGCGTAGATATTACCCACGCCGACCACCAGCTTGTTATCCATTAGCCAGGGCTTGATCGCAGTTTTCTTCTTCGCGCATTTCTGCTGGAGATAATCGGCGTTGAACTCATCGCTCAGCGGCTCCGGCCCCAGATGCGCCAGCACCGGATGCCCTTCCAGCTCTTTAGTCCACAGCCAGGCGCCAAAGCGTCGCGGATCGGTATAGCGCAGGACCTTGCCGTTACTCATCACCAGGTCCACGTGGTCGTGTTTTTCCGCCGGCAGATCTCCGCTGAGGATACGCAGGCTTCCCGACATGCCGAGATGGACGATAATCCAGCCGTCGGGCAGTTCGAGCAGCAGATATTTAGCGCGGCGGCGCACGCTGAGCACAGGAACGTCGCTCAGGCGATAGATCTCTTCGGAAACCGGCCAGCGCAGGCGCCCGTTGCGCACAACGGCGTGCAGGATGGTCGCACCAACCAGGTGAGGCTCAATGCCGCGGCGGCTGGTTTCTACTTCAGGTAATTCAGGCATTTTTTTCTCGAACAAAAACGGCTGGATGCTCTATCTTACCGCGTTCAGCGACGAGGTTCAGGGCAATTATTGTTCAGCTTGCTCTTCCGCCTGCCACAGGAGGGCTAAACTCCCGCCAGCGCCGACGGTGGCGTCGTTTTAATAACAAAAAACCCCGCCGAGGCGGGGTTTTTCTTTACAAGGAACCTAAAATTATTTGATTTTAGCTTCTTTGTATAAAACGTGCTGACGGACAACTGGATCGAACTTTTTCAGTTCCAGTTTTTCCGGCTTAGTACGCTTGTTCTTCGTGGTGGTATAGAAGTGACCAGTACCAGCAGAAGAAACCAGCTTGATTTTCTCACGAATACCTTTAGCCATGATTTATTTCCTCTAAGTACTTAGTACTTTTCGCCACGGGCACGCAGTTCGGACAGAACTGTATCGATGCCTTTCTTATCAATAACACGCATACCTTTAGCAGATACGCGCAGGGTGACAAAACGCTTCTCGCTCTCAACCCAGAAACGGTGAGAGTGCAGGTTCGGCAGGAAACGGCGTTTAGTCGCGTTCAGTGCGTGGGAACGGTTGTTACCGGTCACCGGACGCTTGCCAGTAACTTGGCAGACTCGGGACATGTCTATTCTCCAAAAATCAAATTAGCTCGAGCTTCGTATGGGGTATTGGCGCCTCGTCAGGCTTTACAGCCCGGTCATCGCATAGTTCTATTGAACTCTCGATTGCCAGGCCCAAATGCCAAACCCGAGATTCTCAAAGGTGGCGTAGTATACGCTGACTCTGCGATGTGCTCAAGTCCCGAACAGACAAAGATCCCGATGGATCGCATGATCGGGGCTAAATCCAGCCGCGTTCAGCAAAAGATACGTACGCTCCGCGGCCGATAACAAGGTGATCGAGCACACGTATATCCATGAATCGACAACATTTTATCACTCTTTCGGTAATCAATCTGTCGGCCTTACTCGGCTCAGGACTTCCGGATGGATGATTATGTGCCAGGATCACCGCGGCGGCGTTCACTTTGATGGCTTCGCGTACGATTTCTCGCGGATGCACCTCAACGTGGCTAAGAGTACCAGAAAAAAGTCGGCTATGTTTCAATACCCGGTTCTGATTGTCTAAAAAGATCACCATGAAGATCTCGCGCTCTTCGTCGGCCAGCTGGCTTTGCAGAAACTCCCGCGTCATCGACGGGGTGACCAATGAGGGCTCTTCCGTCATCCGCAGGCTGAAATAGCGTCGCGCCAGTTCAGCAATCCCTTTTAGCTGCGCATATTTCGCCAGACCAATGCCTTCAATCTCAGCGAACTGTGACTCTTCCGCCGAAAGCAGGCCGTACAGCGAGCCAAATCGCTGCAGCAGCTCTCGCGAAAATGTCATCACGTCCTGCGTGCGCGTACCGGTACGTAAAAACAGCGCTAACAGCTCGATATCCGATAAAACTTCGATACCGTAACGCTGCATCTTTTCCCTCGGCATGAGGGTTTCCTGTATCTCCATCGCGGCCTCTCCTTCCCACTCCCCGCTATCCTGACACAGCCTTTTTGCGCCGCCGACAGGCAAGTTTTATCCCTGCGTAGCGCCTCGCAAAGTGGATCGCCACCAGGCACACGATGCCGTGAGGATTGTGATAAGATGCGCGAATTCTGGTGTACCGCAACAGGAAAAAATCATGATGAGTCTGGCTGGTAAAAAGATCGTTCTCGGCGTGAGCGGCGGCATTGCTGCCTATAAAACGCCGGAACTGGTGCGCCGCCTGCGCGACCGCGGCGCGGATGTCCGCGTCGCCATGACGGAAGCCGCTAAAGCCTTCATTACGCCATTAAGTTTACAGGCGGTATCGGGTTATCCGGTTTCCGACAGCCTGCTCGACCCGGCCGCCGAAGCCGCAATGGGCCACATTGAGCTGGGGAAATGGGCCGATCTGGTTATTCTCGCTCCGGCGACCGCCGATTTAATCGCCCGAGTCGCGGCAGGCATGGCTAACGATCTCGTCTCGACGATTTGCCTGGCGACGCCGTCGCCCGTCGCGGTCGTGCCCGCCATGAATCAGCAAATGTATCGCGCCGCCGCCACCCAGCATAATCTTGAGGTGATTGCCTCGCGCGGTTTGCTGGTCTGGGGCCCGGACAGCGGCAGCCAGGCCTGCGGCGATGTTGGGCCGGGGCGGATGCTGGACCCGCTGACCATTGTGGATATGGCCGCGCAGCACTTCTCTCCTGTCAAAGATTTGCAACATCTCAGCATCATGATTACCGCGGGCCCAACCCGCGAGCCGCTGGATCCGGTGCGTTATATCACTAACCACAGTTCTGGTAAGATGGGCTTCGCGATTGCCGCCGCCGCCGCGCGTCGCGGGGCAAACGTCACGCTGGTAAGCGGCCCGGTTTCTCTACCTACGCCGCCGTTTGTACAAAGAATTGATGTCACCACGGCGCTGGAAATGGAAGCCGCGGTGCAAAACGGCGCCTCACGGCAGCATATTTTTATTGGCTGCGCAGCGGTCGCCGACTACCGTGCGGTCACCATTGCCGAAGAAAAAATCAAAAAACAAGGTGATGAACTCACCCTGAAAATGGTTAAAAATCCGGATATCGTCGCAGGGGTCGCCGCGCTTAAGGCCAACCGCCCTTACGTCGTTGGGTTTGCCGCCGAAACGAATAATGTGGAAGAATACGCACGGCAAAAGCGAGCCCGCAAAAATCTTGATCTGATCTGCGCTAATGATGTTTCACAGCCAAATCAGGGATTTAACAGCGACAGCAATGCATTACACCTTTTCTGGCAGGAGGGAGATAAGCGCTTACCACTTGAGCGCAAGGAACTCCTGGGCCAATTATTACTCGACGAGATCGTGACCCGTTATGATGAAAAAAATCGACGTTAAGATTCTGGACCCGCGCGTTGGTCAGCAATTTCCGCTGCCGACCTATGCCACCTCCGGTTCCGCCGGACTTGACCTGCGAGCCTGTCTCGATGACGCCGTAGAGCTGGCGCCTGGCGCTACGCTCCTCGTGCCAACTGGCCTGGCGATTCATATTGCCGATCCGTCTCTGGCAGCAGTGATTCTCCCGCGCTCCGGGCTGGGTCATAAACACGGCGTCGTCCTGGGTAACCTGGTCGGCCTGATTGATTCCGACTATCAGGGTCAGCTGATGGTTTCCGTCTGGAACCGCGGTCAGCAGAGCTTCACCATCGAACCCGGCGAGCGTCTCGCGCAAATGGTGTTCGTGCCCGTTGTACAGGCGGAATTTAACCTGGTGGAAGAGTTTGACGCCACCGATCGCGGCGAAGGCGGCTTCGGTCACTCAGGGCGTAAATAAGCCCGGCAATAGACAAAAATCTTCGGGGCGTCGCCGATTAACGGGCAGTCCCAAAGATGAAGTGGAACCTGCATCGCAAAGCGCACTAATGCAATAACATCACCGCAGGCAACAGCTTGCGGTCGCTTTGTGGATGCCTGCCTGACAAGTGCTTTTTTTCAGGGGTATTTTAAAACATGGCAGAAAAACAAACTGCGAAAAGGAATCGTCGCGAAGAAATACTTCAATCTCTGGCGCTAATGCTCGAATCCAGCGACGGGAGTCAGCGTATCACCACGGCGAAGCTGGCGGCCTCCGTTGGCGTATCCGAAGCGGCTCTGTATCGGCATTTCCCGAGCAAGACCCGCATGTTTGATAGCCTGATTGAGTTTATCGAAGACAGCCTGATTACGCGCATCAATTTGATTTTAAAAGATGAAAAAGACACCACCGCGCGCCTGCGTCTGATTGTGTTGTTGATTCTGGGGTTTGGCGAGCGTAATCCTGGGCTGACAAGAATTCTGACCGGCCACGCGCTGATGTTTGAACAGGACCGGCTTCAGGATCGCATAAACCAGCTTTTCGAGCGTATTGAAGTCCAGCTGCGTCAGGTGATGCGTGAAAAGAAAATGCGTGAAGGTGAAGGCTACTCCGTCGATGAAGCCCTGCTGGCCAGCCAGCTGTTGGCATTCTGCGAAGGGATGCTGTCGCGCTTTGTGCGCAGCGAGTTTAAATATCGCCCGACGGACGATTTTGACGCCCGCTGGCCGCTGGTCGCCGCCCAGCTGAAGTAACCCTCTCCTGTCTCTATGCAGCCCGAAAGGCTGCATCTCTCTTTTTTGATTATTCTGGGATAACGCCCAGAACAATTCGTAGAACTGCCAGATGTTTTCGGCTCTCGCTCTCTCATACCATCCTTTGATTGTATCTTTGCAATGGATAAGGAGAGGGCTGATGGCGACATCACGACGGGAATTGCTCAAACTGGGCGGTCTGGCAACCGCATCACTCGTGCTTAGTCAAAAAAGCTTCGCGGCCTGGGCGCCATCTGCACGTTATCCCGATCCGCGTATTATGGCGGTGGATGATAGCTTTCGCCGCTATATGCTTGCCAGCGCAAAAGTGGAGCAGATCGCCACCGGCTTTCGTTGGGCGGAAGGGCCGGTATGGTTTGGCGATACGCGTATGCTGCTCTGGAGCGATATTCCTGACAACGTCATTATGCGCTGGGATGAGGCCACCGGCGCTACCAGCGTATTTCGCCAACCGGCAAACTACGCGAACGGCCACGCCCGCGATCGGCAGGGACGGCTCATCAGCTGCGAACACGATACCCGACGAATTACCCGCACTGAATATGACGGTAGCATCACCGTACTGGCGGATAACTTCGAAGGCAAACCGCTGAACTCGCCAAACGACATCGTCGTGAGGTCAGACGGCAGCATCTGGTTCACCGATCCGCCTTTCGGTATCAGCGGATTCTATGAAGGGCATAAGGCCACGCCGCAGCTGCCGCAAAACGTTTATCGACTGGACCCGGAAAGCCGTAAACTGAGCGTCGTGCTGGGCGACGTCAAGGGGCCAAACGGCCTCTGTTTTTCCGCCGATGAAAAAACGCTCTACGTGGTGGAAAGCCGCGCTACCCCAAACCGGCTTATCCTGGCGTGGGATGTTGTCGATAACACATTGAAAAACAAAAGAGTGCATATTGACTGCGGTAACGGAACCGCTGACGGCATCGCCTGCGACATGGACGGGAACCTGTGGTGCGGGTGGGGTACGGGCAGCGAAGAGCTGGACGGCGTCCGCGTCTTCAATCCGCAGGGGAAAAACATCGGTATTATTCAGTTACCGGAACGCTGCGCCAACCTGTGCTTCGGCGGTGAACAGCGCAACCGCCTGTTTATGGCATCCAGCACGTCCATCTATTCGCTCTACGTCAATGCGCAAGGCGCAAAGCTGGTCTGAAAATATGCCCGGCGGACGTTGCCGGCCGGGCTGATATTTACACCCCGTACGCTTCGCGATAGGCGCGAACGGCTGCCAGATGTTCAGCCATTTCCGGCTTCTCTTCCAGATAGCTGATCAGGTCTTTCAGCGTCACGATGGAAATCACTTTACAGCTGTAGTCGCGCTCAACTTCCTGAATCGCTGAGATTTCGCCGCGTCCGCGTTCCTGACGATCCAGAGAGATCAGTACGCCGGCTAACTCGGCGCCGTTGGCCTGAATAATTTCCATCGATTCCCGAATCGCGGTGCCTGCGGTGATAACATCATCTACCAGCATCACGCGGCCCTGCAGCGCGCTCCCCACCAGATTTCCACCTTCGCCGTGGGTCTTTGCCTCTTTGCGGTTAAAGCAGTAAGGCAGATCGCGGTCATGATGTTCCGCCAGCGCGACCGCCGTGGTAGTGGCGATAGGGATGCCTTTGTAGGCCGGGCCAAACAGCAGGTCAAAATCAATCCCGGAATCCACCAGCGCTTCGGCATAAAAACGGCCTAACAGTGCCAGATCGCGCCCGGTATTAAACAGGCCGGCGTTGAAGAAATAGGGACTCTTGCGCCCGGATTTCAGCGTAAACTCGCCAAACTTAAGTACCTGCTTGTTAAGCGCAAACTCAATAAACTGGCGCTGATACGGTTTCATGGATTCGCTCCTCATCTTACTTTTCTACGGACAAAAAAAAGGCGACTTCTCAGTCGCCTTAAAAACTAGTTTTGCAACGCCGCCTTCTGCGTCGTGACAATGGATTCGATGCCCCCTCGGGCCAATGCCAGCAGGGTAAGGAGCTCTTCATGGGTGAACGGTTCGCCTTCTGCCGTACCCTGCACCTCAATGATGCGACCATCTTCGGTCATCACCACGTTCATATCGGTTTCCGCCGCGGAATCCTCAACGTATTCCAGATCGCAAATCGCTTCGCCATTCACGATCCCTACGGAGACTGCCGCCACCATTCCTTTCATCGGGTTAGTTTTCAGCTTACCGGCCGCAACCAGCTTATTCAGCGCATCCGCCAGCGCCACGCAGGCTCCGGTAATCGATGCAGTACGGGTGCCGCCGTCGGCCTGCAGCACGTCGCAGTCCAGAGTAATGGTGAATTCGCCCAGCGCTTTCAGGTCAACTGCCGCGCGCAGCGCACGCGCGATCAGGCGCTGGATTTCCATGGTGCGGCCGCCCTGTTTACCTTTGGCGGCTTCACGCGCGTTACGCGTGTGTGTAGAACGCGGCAGCATGCCGTATTCGGCAGTGATCCATCCCTGCCCCTGGCCTTTCAGAAAGCGCGGCACGCCTTCATCAATAGAAGCGGTGCACAATACTTTCGTGTCACCAAATTCGACCAGCACGGAGCCTTCTGCGTGTTTTGTGTAGTTACGGGTCAGGGTTACTGGACGCACTTGATTAGCGCTACGGCCTGCTGGACGCATGATGTTCTCCGGCTTGAAACGAATGTGGCTGCGCATTATACGGATAATGCGCGCTTATTCCTATCCTGATAAGGTCGCGAAAGCTATAATCCACCCCACTCTCCTTTAAAAACAGGAACGTCTATGATCCGCAGTATGACCGCCTACGCCCGGCGTGAAATCAAGGGTGAATGGGGTAGCGCCGCGTGGGAACTGCGCTCGGTAAACCAACGATATCTGGAAACTTACTTCCGCCTGCCGGAGCAGTTCCGTAGCCTGGAGCCCGTGGTGCGTGAACGTATTCGCTCCCGTCTGACCCGCGGTAAAGTCGAATGCACCCTGCGTTTTGAGCAGGACCCGAGCGCACAGGGCGAGCTGATTCTCAACGAAAAGCTGGCAAAGCAGCTGGTTAATGCCGCCAACTGGGTAAAAATGCAGAGCGACGAGGGCGAAATTAATCCGGTGGATATTCTGCGCTGGCCCGGCGTAATGTCGGCTCATGAGCAGGATCTGGACGCCATTGCCGCCGAAATCCTGGGCGCGTTGAACGGCGCGCTGGACGACTTTATCGTCGCCCGTGAAACCGAAGGCCAGGCGTTGAAAGCGCTTATTGAGCAGCGCCTGGACGGGGTCACCGCCGAAGTGGCTAAAGTACGCGCCCACATGCCGGAAATTTTACAGTGGCAGCGCGAGCGTCTGGTTTCCAAACTGGAAGACGCCGAAGTGCAGCTGGAAAATAACCGCCTTGAGCAGGAGCTGGTGCTGATGGCGCAGCGTATTGACGTTGCCGAGGAGCTGGATCGCCTGGAAGCGCATGTGAAAGAGACGTGGAATATCCTGAAGAAGAAAGAAGCGGTCGGTCGCCGCCTCGACTTTATGATGCAGGAGTTCAACCGCGAGTCGAACACGCTGGCGTCTAAATCGATTAATGCCGAAGTGACGAACTCCGCCATTGAACTGAAAGTGCTAATCGAACAAATGCGCGAGCAGATCCAAAATATCGAGTAACGATGACTCGCCCCCGCAAATCGTTTTTGAACAAAAGGTCATGGTAAATCATGGCCTTTTATTTTCGCTGCGTTTCAGAAGGAATCGTTCTTATCCAATATCCGGCAGGTTAAAAATGCCCCTGCCGCGCACAGCAGCGTGGGGGCCAGATAGCTGTGATCCATATGGGTGAATTCCATCACCAGCGCCACCGCCGTTATCGGCATCTGCATGGATGCGGCGAGAAACGCCGCCGCGCCAACCAGCGCAAAACTGCCGTAATCTCCGCCGGGAAGCAGCTGTTGCCAGAGCATACACAGCAGCAGGCTGGCCAAGCCGCCTACCGCCAGCCCCGGCGTCAGCAGGCCGCCTTCCGCACCGCCGCGCAGCACCGCCAGAATCACCACCATCTTCAGCACCAGCAGCATCGCCGCCCCGGGGAAACCCAGTGCATCGCTGAGAGCCAGCTGCATAGGTCCTTTACCGTTTCCCGGAAGCTGGGGGAAATAGAGGCTGAGGGCGGCAAGCAGAGAAAACGCCAGCAGACAGAAAACCGGCATCTGCCAGTTGCTTCGGACGTGCGAACGAGCGGTACTGGTCGCTTTGCGAAAGAGCCAGGCCCCGGCGCCGAGAATGGGGCCAGAGATAATCGCCCACCAGAGAAATGAATGCGGCAGGATGTCGGAAGTAAAATGGTATTGCGACTCATCGCCTAAGCCGAGGGTAGCCGTCCACGCGGCAATCGCCGATGTGATGATAGCCGCCAGCGTTTTTTCCCAGCTAAACGACAGCAGCATCACCTCAAGGCTGAATAACGCGCCGGCCAGCGGGACGTTATACACCGCCGCCAGACCCGCACCTGCGCCGCAGGCAATCAGCGTTCGGCTTTCATCTTCCAGCAGACCCAGCTTACGCGCCACCATCCCTGCCCCCAGCGCGCCCATTTCCCGCGGCGCGACTTCGCGACCAAGGGGTGAGCCCAGCGCCACGGTGACGATCTGCAACAGGGCATGAATCGTGGTGGTACCCGCAGGCATTGGCACGGAAGGATTGGCCACCGCTGACGCAATTGAAACCCGCTTCTGCCCATATCGCCCAAGCAGCCACCAGCCAAACCCGGCGACTGCACCGCCGGCGACGATTGCCATGATCCGACGCGACCAGGACGAATCCGTGACGCCCTGTAAAAATGACTCTGAGCCAACGAGCTGGCCGTGGCTGTAGCCAAACGCCAGGTGCTGAATCGCGTGTAAAATCAGCGCCAGAACCATGCCTGACAGGCCAGCCAGTATCCCCGTCAGCACAACGGCAAGCAGGCGGATGAGATAGTTTTTATTGTCAGCGGCGGCAGTCATTTTCTCAGACCTTGAAGGAGGAAACTAAAAGGATAAAAGCCCAGAGTTAAACATTAAGTATTCATACCGCTTTCAATATAGATGCGCATAAAAGGTTTAGTCATTATTTTTTCTAATCAATGGATGAAGAAACAGCAATTAAATAACCATTAAATAAAGCCAATATAAGCACATCTCGCATTAGTTTAATCTGGTTAAATGCGAATGCTTTAGAAAATCTCAGTCGTGATCCTGAGCACAAATCGTTAACCTTCCGCCATCATCGTGGGGGATTTATGCTGCTTCATATTCTTTATCTGATTGGGATCACGGCGGAAGCTATGACCGGCGCGCTGGCTGCCGGGCGCCGCCGTATGGATACGTTTGGCGTGATTATCATTGCGACAGCGACCGCCCTCGGAGGCGGTTCGGTGCGCGATATTCTGCTTGGTCACTATCCGCTTGGCTGGGTACAACACCCCGAGTACGTCATTATTGTTGCCGTTGCTGCGGTCCTCACCACGATTGCCGCGCCGGTCATGCCGCACCTGCGCCGTCTGTTTCTGGTACTTGATGCGCTCGGCCTGGTGGTGTTCTCAATTATTGGCGCCCAGATCGCGCTGGATATGGGCCAGGGCCCGGTAATCGCCTCCATTGCCGCGGTCATCACCGGCGTCTTTGGCGGCGTGCTGCGTGATATGTTCTGCAAGCGTATCCCGCTGGTGTTCCAGAAAGAGCTGTACGCCGGAGTATCGTTCGCTGCCGCGATTTTATATATCGCGCTTCAGCATTACGTCAGCAGTCACGATGTAGTCGTCATTTCCACCCTGCTGTTCGGCTTTACTGCTCGTATGCTGGCGCTGCGCTGGAAGCTGGGCCTGCCGGTATTTAACTACAACCACAGCGCGCATTAATACTTTCAGAACCCCGGAATGCGTTGCCCGCTCAGCCACTTCGCCAGCGCGGCAACATCCGGGTGATGTAAGAACGTCACCAGCTGCCGCGCCCTTTCAGCCCCGACGCCCGGCAGCCGTTGCCACTGCTCTTCGTTTCGATCCTGCATCTGCCGCCAGCTGTCCTCCTCCAGTCTGACAAAAGCCGTCTTCGGTATGGGCACTCCCATCGCCTGGATCCAGCGTAGAAAAGGCCGTTCGCGCGCAAGATTGAACTGATGCCACAGCCGCTGCCCGCGCTGCGCGGAGATACCTGGTATGGCTTGCAGCTGTTCCGGCGTAAAAGCCAGCCATGAAAAGAGATGCTCCATGCCGCGGGCATCGTGCAGTGTCCGCCACAGCGTCTCTCCCGCCCCGTCAATGTTGAGAATCGATCGGGATGAGAGCCAGACCAGCCGCGAGAGAAACTGCTCCGCGCACTCTGGCGTGGCGAAATAGCAGGTTAAGGCATTGTACCGTGCCGCCGGCGGCTGGGGTTTATTACGCTGCGCCGTGCGCCAGACGACCGAATCGATGCGCGGAATTCCCTGCCCGGCAAGGCTGATTTGCAGCTGATCGCCAATACCGATATCCAGAGTGGACCAGCGGGATACCGAGCCGACGTTCACCCGCTGCACGCGCTTATCGTCCAGCAGCTGCGGCTCCAGATGCGCCACTACCGCTATTTTACCGCTACGCCCGATGCTGAAGCTGATACCGCGAACCTCCATAACCCGTGAGGCAGGAGGATATTTCCAGGCGATAACCCAATCACCCTGTCCCGGTACCCAGAAGCGCCCGGCTGACTCTTTTCCCCGCCGCACCACTACGCCATCGCTGGCAAAAGGCAGCGGCGAAGTAAACCAACGCTGGCGCCACTGTTCCACCTGCTGCGCATTCGCGACAGGATGCGAAAAGCGCGCGCTGTAAACAAAGCCGCCCTGCCGCAGCAGCGCCAGCCGCTGTTGCATCTCCTGCGGACCATCGGGCCATGCCCAGATAAAGATGCCCAGTTGATTAAGTTCCGCCGCAGCCTGCTGGCGCATCATCATGCCGGCCACCTTTGCGCGCGCGTTCATGCCCCCCATCTGCTTTTGCACATGCCCCGCGCGAAGCAGGAACAGTTCTCCCTGCAGAACGCTATTGGCCAGTGCACCGTCAGAGACTTTAGGCACTGAGGGGATCTGTAAAACCCTGGCCGTCCAGTCTTCTCCGGCCAGACCATTCCCCCGGCTTATTGCCTGCACCAGGCGCCCCTGTCGATAGACCAGAGTCACTGCGACGCCATCGACTTTAGGCTGTACCCACAGGCCGGATTGACCGCGCATCCAGCGCGCCACCGCAGCGCGGTCCGGCAGTTTACGCACGCCGGTGTGCGCCACCGGATGCCTGACATCCCCCCTCAGCGGCGGAAGAGCATCGTGAGCGGGAGCCTCGCCGGTGAAGCAGCGCCGCCAGAACGCCAGCCGCTCCGCCAGTTGGTCATAGACTTCATCGCTAACCGCACTGTTCCCCTGCTGCCAGTAGGCGTTTTTCCATTCCGTTATCTGCTGGCTGAGGCGTTCCATTTCCTGTTCGGCCCTCGCCTGCGGCCACGCGGGGCAGGCTGCCTGCGCGTATCCCACCAGCATCCACAGCACCAGCGCCTGGATTCCTTTTTGCATCGCGATGCCCTCCTGATTATTCGCCGGGAATTGTGCCGCAGGCGTATTTTCATCGGCGATAGGGGATTTTTAAGGCTGCGAGCAGACGTCCAGGTTTTCTATGTTGTTTCTGCAATGCCCGGAGAAATCAGGGAAACGGCAAGCAAAATGAAAGAAAAAATGCAAAAAGTGTGACAGGGACTGCGTCACGCAGCGGCGGCGTGTATAATAGGCTCGTATGTAAGCTCTATTTCGACCATCACATACAAAAGACACTCATGGCTCAAGGCACGCTTTATATTGTTTCCGCCCCTAGCGGCGCGGGTAAATCCAGCCTGATTCAGGCTTTATTAAAAACCCAACCGTTGTACGACTCTCAGGTTTCTGTTTCGCATACCACACGCGCTCCGCGCCCGGGTGAAGTGCACGGTGAACACTATTTCTTTGTCAATCACGACGAATTCAGGACGATGATTGGCGAAGACGCTTTTCTTGAACATGCAGAAGTCTTTGGCAACTATTACGGCACCTCGCGCGAAGCTATCGAGCAGGTACTGGCGACCGGCGTCGACGTCTTCCTTGATATCGACTGGCAGGGCGCACAGCAAATCCGCAACAGAATGCCCGGCGCACGCAGCATTTTTATTCTGCCGCCGTCAAAAGATGAGCTTGATCGTCGCCTGCGCGGCCGCGGTCAGGATAGCGAAGAGGTTATCGCGAAACGTATGGCGCAGGCAGTTGCAGAAATGAGCCATTACGCGGAATATGATTACCTGATTGTGAATGATGATTTTGATACCGCGCTGAGCGATCTGAAAATTATTATTCGCGCCGAACGTCTGCGCATGAGCCGCCAAAAGCAGCGACATGGCGCTTTAATCACCAAACTGTTGGCAGACTGAACCCACATTCAGTATCATGCCCAGTCATTTCTTCACCTGTGGAGCATTTTAAGTATGGCACGCGTAACTGTTCAGGACGCTGTAGAGAAAATTGGTAACCGTTTTGACCTGGTACTGGTCGCCGCGCGTCGCGCTCGTCAGATGCAGGTAGGCGGAAAGGATCCGCTGGTACCGGAAGAAAACGATAAAACTACCGTTATCGCACTGCGCGAAATCGAAGAAGGTCTGATCAACAACAAGATCCTCGACGTTCGCGAGCGCCAGGAACAGCAAGAGCAGGAAGCCGCTGAATTACAAGCCGTTACCGCTATTGCTGAAGGTCGTCGTTAATCACACAGCGGGTCGCCCTTGTATCTGTTTGAAAGCCTGAATCAGCTGATTCAAAACTACCTGCCCGAAGAGCAAATCAAACGCCTTCGGCAGGCTTATCTCGTTGCACGTGACGCTCACGAGGGCCAGACACGTTCAAGCGGTGAACCCTATATCACGCACCCGGTAGCGGTAGCCTGTATCCTGGCCGAGATGAAGCTCGACCATGAAACGCTGATGGCTGCCCTGCTGCACGACGTGATAGAAGATACCCCCGCCACCTATCAGGATATGGAGCAGCTTTTTGGCAAAAGCGTTGCAGAACTGGTAGAGGGGGTGTCAAAACTTGATAAGCTAAAGTTTCGCGACAAGAAAGAGGCTCAGGCCGAAAACTTTCGCAAAATGATTATGGCGATGGTGCAGGATATTCGCGTCATCCTTATCAAGCTCGCTGACCGCACCCACAACATGCGTACGCTGGGCTCATTGCGCCCGGATAAGCGCCGCCGCATCGCCCGCGAAACGCTGGAAATCTACAGCCCTCTGGCGCACCGTTTAGGTATTCATCACATCAAAACCGAGCTCGAAGAGCTGGGCTTTGAGGCGCTGTATCCTAACCGCTACCGCGTTATTAAAGAGGTAGTTAAAGCGGCGCGCGGCAACCGTAAAGAGATGATTCAAAAAATCCTCTCCGAAATCGAAGGGCGTTTGCAGGAAGCGGGAATACCCTGTCGCGTTAGCGGTCGCGAAAAGCATTTGTACTCCATCTACTGCAAGATGGTGCTCAAAGAGCAGCGTTTTCACTCGATTATGGATATCTACGCCTTCCGCGTGATTGTCCATGATTCTGACACCTGCTATCGCGTGCTAGGCCAGATGCACAGCCTTTACAAGCCGCGTCCAGGCCGCGTCAAAGACTACATTGCCATTCCAAAGGCGAACGGCTATCAATCTTTGCACACCTCGATGATCGGCCCGCACGGCGTCCCGGTTGAGGTACAAATTCGTACCGAAGACATGGACCAGATGGCGGAAATGGGGGTTGCGGCGCACTGGGCTTATAAAGAGCACGGCGGCGAAAGCAGTACCACGGCGCAAATCCGCGCTCAGCGCTGGATGCAGAGTCTGCTGGAGCTCCAGCAGAGCGCCGGTAGCTCATTTGAATTTATTGAGAGCGTGAAATCCGATCTGTTCCCGGATGAGATTTACGTTTTCACCCCGGAAGGGCGCATCGTCGAACTGCCCGCTGGCGCGACGCCGGTGGACTTCGCCTACGCGGTGCATACCGATATCGGCCATGCCTGCGTCGGCGCGCGCGTCGACCGCCAGCCATATCCCCTGTCGCAGTCGCTCTCCAGCGGCCAGACGGTGGAGATCATCACCGCGCCGGGCGCTCGTCCGAACGCCGCGTGGCTGAACTTTGTCGTCAGCTCTAAAGCGCGCGCCAAAATTCGCCAACTGCTGAAAAACCTCAAGCGCGACGATTCCGTTAGCCTCGGGCGACGCCTGCTTAATCACGCGCTCGGCGGCAGCCGCAAGCTGGCCGAAATTCCGCCAGAGAACATTCAGCGCGAACTTGACCGTATGAAGCTGGCAACGCTTGACGATCTGCTGGCCGAAATTGGCCTCGGTAACGCCATGAGCGTCGTCGTAGCAAAAAACCTGCAGCAGGGTGAAACCACAGCCGTGCCTGTACAGCCGGCGCCTGTCGGCCATAACCATCTGCCGATTAAAGGCGCGGATGGCGTGCTGATCACCTTTGCCAAGTGCTGCCGTCCGATTCCCGGCGACCCGATTATTGCGCACGTCAGCCCGGGCAAAGGCCTGGTTATTCACCACGAGTCCTGTCGTAACATTCGCGGTTACCAGAAAGAGCCGGAGAAATTTATGGCGGTTGAGTGGGACAAAGAGACGGCGCAGGAATTTATCACCGAAATTAAGGTGGATATGTTCAACCATCAGGGTGCCCTGGCGAATCTTACCGCCGCAATCAACACCGCCTCTTCCAATATTCAAAGCCTGAATACGGAAGAGAAAGATGGCCGCGTTTACAGCGCCTTTATTCGCCTCACCGCGCGCGACCGCGTGCATCTGGCGAATATTATGCGCAAAATTCGCGTCATGCCGGATGTGATAAAAGTCACCCGTAACCGAAATTAGCTCTGACACAAAATCATTCGAATTGCATCAAGGCGGCAAGCGAATGACAAATCTGCCAGGAGCAGATTTGAACGCTGCTTACAGCGGCCCCGTAAGGGGCGAGGCCCAGGGATGGGCCGAGTAATCCGCAGCGATTAAAGAGTCATTCGAAGGATGAAGTGTAATGAATTTACAGCGTTATGCGCGTATCTGCGAGATGCTCGCCAGGCGTCAGCCTGACCTGACGGTCTGCATGGAGCAGGTCCATAAGCCTCATAACGTCTCTGCGATTATTCGTACCGCAGACGCCGTTGGCGTGCATGAAGTGCACGCCATCTGGCCCGGTAGCCGTATGCGTACCATGGCCTCCGCAGCCGCGGGCAGCAATAGCTGGGTGCAGGTGAAAACCCATCGTACTATTGGCGATGCCGTCACGCATTTAAAAGGCCAGGGCATGCAGATTCTGGCAACCCATCTCTCTGATAACGCCGTTGATTTTCGTGAAATCGACTATACCCGCCCCACCTGTATCCTGATGGGCCAGGAGAAAACCGGCATTACTCAGGAAGCGCTGGACCTGGCGGATCAGGACATCATTATTCCGATGATTGGCATGGTGCAGTCGCTGAACGTTTCCGTCGCCTCGGCGCTTATTCTGTATGAAGCCCAGCGCCAGCGGCAGAACGCCGGCATGTATCTGCGCGACAACAGCATGCTGCCGAAAGAAGACCAGCAGCGTCTGCTGTTTGAAGGCGGCTATCCGGTGCTGGCGAAGGTCGCAAAACGTAAAGGTCTACCCTACCCCCACGTCAACGAGCTGGGCGAAGTCGAAGCCGATGCCACGTGGTGGGCCACTATGCAGGCTGCAGGATAAAAACGATGCAAGGTCGCCTGTTAGATGCCGTCCCCCTTAATACCCTAACCGGCGTTGGCGCGGCACAGAGCAGCCGACTGGCGAAAATCGGCCTGCACACGGTGCAGGATCTGCTTCTGCACCTGCCGCTACGCTACGAAGACCGCACCCATCTGTATCAAATCGGTGAACTGCTGCCCGGCGTTTACGCCACCGTTGAAGGCGAAGTTCTTAACTGCAATATCACTTTCGGCGGCCGCCGGATGATGACCTGCCAGATAAGCGACGGCTCCGGCATCCTCACCATGCGCTTTTTTAACTTCAGCGCAGCGATGAAAAATAGCCTGGCAACCGGGCGTCGCGTGCTGGCCTACGGAGAGGCTAAGCGCGGTAAGCACGGGGCGGAGATGATCCACCCGGAATATCGGGTTCAGGGTGATATGAGTACCCCTGATTTACAGGAAACGCTGACCCCGGTTTATCCCACCACCGAAGGCATCAAGCAGGCTACGCTGCGTAAGCTCACCGACCAGGCGCTGGAGCTGCTTGAAACCTGCGCTATCGCCGAGCTGCTGCCGCCGGAGCTGGCGCAGGGGATGATGAGCCTGCCTGACGCCTTGCGCACGCTGCATCGCCCGCCGCCCTCTTTACAGCTTAGCGAGCTGGAAAGCGGCAAACATCCGGCTCAGCGACGCTTAATCCTGGAAGAGCTGCTGGCGCATAACCTCAGCATGCTGGCGCTGCGGGCAGGCGCTCAGCGCTACCACGCTCTCTCGCTCAGCGCTAACGACACGCTAAAAGACAAGCTGCTGGCCTCTCTCCCCTTTACGCCGACCGGCGCGCAGGCGCGCGTCACGGCTGAAATCGAGCGCGATATGGCGCTGGACGTGCCGATGATGCGTCTGGTGCAGGGGGATGTTGGCTCCGGTAAAACCCTGGTTGCCGCGCTGGCCGCCCTGCGCGCCATCGCGCACGGCAAGCAGGTGGCGCTGATGGCGCCGACAGAACTGCTGGCTGAGCAGCATGCCAATAACTTCCGCAGCTGGTTTGAACCGCTGGGCGTTGAAGTAGGCTGGCTGGCGGGCAAACAAAAAGGCAAAGCGCGCCTGGCGCAGCAGGAGGCTATCGCCAGCGGACAGGTGCAGATGGTGGTCGGTACCCACGCCATCTTTCAGGAACAGGTCCAGTTTAACGGCCTCGCGTTGGTGATTATCGACGAACAGCATCGTTTCGGCGTCCATCAGCGGCTGGCGCTATGGGAGAAAGGCCAACAGCAGGGCTTTCACCCGCACCAGCTGATTATGACCGCGACGCCGATTCCGCGGACCCTGGCGATGACCGCTTATGCCGATCTCGACACCTCGGTCATCGATGAACTGCCGCCGGGCCGTACGCCGGTTACGACGGTAGCCATCCCGGATACCCGCCGCAGCGATATTATCGACCGGGTACGGAACGCCTGTACTCACGAGGGTCGCCAGGCCTACTGGGTTTGTACGCTGATTGAAGAGTCGGATCTGCTGGAGGCCCAGGCGGCGGAAGCCACCTGGGAAGAGCTGAAGCTGGCGCTGCCGGAGCTGAATATCGGCCTGGTGCACGGGCGCATGAAATCTGCCGAGAAACAGGCGGTCATGAGCGCGTTCAAGCAGGGCGAGCTGCATCTACTGGTCGCCACCACGGTAATTGAGGTCGGCGTGGACGTGCCTAATTCCAGCCTGATGATCATCGAAAACCCTGAGCGTCTGGGGCTGGCTCAGCTGCACCAGCTCAGAGGGCGCGTCGGGCGCGGTGCGGTGGCCTCACACTGCGTGCTGCTCTATAAATCGCCGCTTTCTAAAACCGCGCAGAAGCGCCTGCAGGTTCTGCGCGATAGCAACGACGGCTTCGTCATTGCCCAGAAAGACCTGGAAATTCGCGGTCCCGGCGAGCTGCTCGGCACGCGCCAGACCGGCAACGCTGAATTCAAAGTCGCAGATTTAATGCGCGATCAGGCCATGATCCCCGAAGTTCAGCGCATCGCCCGTCATATACACGAAAGATATCCTCAGCAGGCCCAGGCGCTTATCGAGCGCTGGATGCCGGAAACCGAACGCTATTCCAACGCGTAGCGCGCACGTTATCCGCCACGCTGCGCATAATTTTTTATTCAGATGAGTGGATTATGAAACGAGAACTGGCCATCGAATTTTCGCGCGTCACCGAAGCCGCCGCGCTGGCAGGCTATAAATGGTTAGGCCGTGGTGATAAAAACACCGCCGACGGCGCCGCCGTCAACGCCATGCGCATTATGCTCAACCTGATCAATATCGACGGTACTATCGTGATTGGCGAAGGCGAAATCGACGAAGCGCCGATGCTGTATATAGGCGAACGCGTCGGTACCGGCAACGGTGATGCGGTAGACATCGCCGTCGATCCCATTGAAGGCACCCGCATGACGGCGATGGGCCAGGCCAACGCGCTGGCGGTGATGGCGGTAGGCGATAAAGGCTGTTTCCTGAACGCACCGGATATGTACATGGAAAAGCTGATTGTCGGTCCGGGCGCGAAAGGCACCATCGATCTGAACCTGCCGCTGGCGGAAAACTTGCAAAACATCGCCCGCGCGCTGAATAAGCCACTAAGTGAATTAACCGTTACCATCTTAGCCAAGCCGCGCCATGACGAGGTCATCGTTGAGCTGCAAAAACTGGGCGTGCGCGTATTTGCTATTCCCGACGGCGACGTTGCCGCCTCTATTCTGACCTGCATGCCGGATAGCGAAGTTGACGTTATGTACGGTATCGGCGGTGCCCCGGAAGGGGTCGTTTCAGCGGCGGTGATCCGCGCGCTGGACGGCGATATGCACGGTCGTCTGCTGGCGCGCCACCACGTTAAGGGCGACAGTGAAGAGAACCGCCGCATCGGCGAGAACGAGCTGGCACGCTGTCAGGCCATGGGCATCGAAGCAGGCAAAGTGCTGCGTCTGGACGATATGGCGCGCAGCGACAACGTCGTTTTCTCGGCGACGGGCATCACCAAAGGCGATCTGCTGGACGGTATTACCCGTAAAGGTAATATGGCCACCACCGAAACCCTACTGATCCGCGGTAAATCCCGCACTATCCGCCGAATTCAGTCGATTCATTATCTCGATCGCAAAGACCCGGATATCCAGCTACACATCCTGTAAAACATTTGATCAATAGAGCTTTCCAGCCTTTTCGGGCTGGAAATCTGCTCTCGTCGCGGTGAAGATACGCTAACAGGATTGAGAGGAGAGACGCTATGGCAAACTGGGTTACAGGCAAAGTCGTAAAAGTTCAAAACTGGACGGATGCACTGTTTAGCCTCATCGTTCACGCACCGGTTGAACCGTTCACCGCAGGGCAGTTTGCCAAACTGGGGCTGGATGTCGACGGTGAACGCGTGCAGCGCGCCTATTCCTACGTCAATGCTCCCAGTAATCCCGATCTTGAGTTCTACCTGGTGACGGTTCCGGAAGGCAAACTTAGCCCACGGCTGGCGGCGCTGAAGCCGGGCGATGAAGTGCAGGTGGTCAGCGAAGCGGCCGGCTTCTTCGTGCTCGAAGAGGTGCCGGATTGCGACACCCTGTGGATGCTCGCCACCGGCACGGCGATTGGCCCGTATCTGTCAATTCTCGAAGAAGGGAAGGACCTGGATCGTTTTAAAAATCTCGTACTGGTGCACGCCGCGCGCTATGCCGCGGATCTCAGCTATCTGCCGCAGATGCAGGCGCTGGAAGCGCGCTATGCGGGCAAGCTGCGCATCCAGTCGGTCGTCAGTCGGGAAACCGCGCCGGGCATGCTCACGGGACGTATCCCGTTCCTGATTGAAACCGGCGCGCTGGAAGAGGCCGTCGGCCTGCCAATGAACGCCGAGAGTAGCCACGTCATGCTGTGCGGTAACCCGCAGATGGTGCGCGACACTCAGCAGCTGCTGAAAGAGACCCGGCAGATGAGCAAGCATCTGCGCCGCCGACCGGGTCATATGACCGCCGAACACTACTGGTAATCAGGGCTCCGCTTTCCAGCGCACGTCCAGCGTCTCTTTGCCAAACTTATTTGCCCCCTGGGTGCCGACAAACGCCCCCAGGTCGATAAGCATCATCACGATAATCAGCGTCGGTATAAAACGCCCGACGCCCCACTGCCAGACGCCCGGCAACATCGACCAGTTACCCGCCAGCAGCATCCACGCCAGAATCATCAGCAGCGCCCAGAGGCCGGATTTCCCCCGGTCGTGCAGACGTTTAATGGTCACCGCCGCCGTCGGCCACAGCAGGCATACCAGAATAAACGCCGCGGTCTGTAAGTTGAGTAGGTTGCTGCCAGCCAGCGTGAACAGCGCGCTCATGGTCGCAATCCAGATAGCAATCCAGATCCAGAAGTCGCGACGTCCAATCCGCCCTTTAATTGAGAATAGCCACTGCTGTAGGGTCATGTTTTATTCCTTATCATCATCACCGACGTAGTTTACCCTGAAGGCGTGACTTTTTGACAAGCGTGACGGTTCTCGTTTTAATCGTCGGCAGACAAAAAAAGGAAAGATGGGCATGAAGAAGTGGGCAACTTTATATTTAATTGGGCTGACGGCGCTATCCGTCGGCCAAAATGCGTTGTCCGCCGAGCCTGACTCCGCCGCTACGGCGCCCTATCTTCTCTCCGGCGCGCCGGTGTTTGATATCTCCATCAGCGCGTTTCGGGAAAAATTCAATACCGATAACCCGAAGCTTTTGCTCAATGAGTTTCGCGCCGTCACCTCCAGTAAAGACCAGGCGAATTTGACCCGCGCCGCCACCAGGATCAACGACAATCTTTATGCCTCGACCGCGCTTGAGCGCGGTACGCTTAAAATTAAATCGATGCAGATAACCTGGCTGCCGATTCAGGGGCCGCAGCAGAAAGCGGCGAAAGCCCGGGCCCTCGAGTATATGAGCGCCGTCATGCGCGCGTTCGTGCCGACGCTCAGCCAGGCGCAGAGCCAACAGAAGCTACAAAAGCTGCTGGCCGCCGGAAAAGGCAAACGGTACTTTTCGGAAACCGAAGGCGCGGTGCGCTATGTGGTGGCGGACAACGGCGAAAAGGGGCTGACCTTCGCTGTTGAACCGATTAAGCTGGCGCTATCTGAAACGCTGGAAAACAACAATAAATGACAAAAAGCAAAGCCTTTCCAGTGATGAATCTCTATACTGTTTCACAGACCATGCTGCCCGCGGGGGCGGCTATATTCCTTAATTCGCTTTAAAGCGTGGAGAATAAAAATGCGACATCCTTTAGTGATGGGTAACTGGAAACTGAACGGCAGCCGCCACATGGTAAACGAACTGGTCGCGAACCTGCGTACCGAACTGGCAGGCGTTACCGGCTGTGCAGTTGCCATTGCTCCGCCTGAGATGTACATCGACCTGGCTAAACAAGCCGCTGCCGGCAGCCACATTCACCTGGGCGCGCAGAACGTTGATCTGAACCTGTCCGGCGCATTCACCGGCGAAACCTCTGCCGAAATGCTGAAAGACATCGGCGCTGAATACATCATCATCGGCCACTCCGAGCGTCGTACCTACCACAAAGAGTCCGACGAGTTTATCGCTAAGAAATTCGCGGTACTGAAAGAGCAGGGCCTGATCCCGGTACTGTGCATCGGTGAAACCGAAGCGGAAAACGAAGCGGGCAAAACCGAAGAAGTGTGCGCACGTCAGATCGACGCCGTTCTGAAAACCCAGGGCGCGGCGGCGTTCGAAGGCGCGGTTATCGCTTACGAACCGGTATGGGCGATCGGTACCGGCAAATCCGCTACCCCGGCTCAGGCTCAGGCAGTACACAAATTCATCCGCGATCACATCGCGAAAGCCGATGCGAAAGTGGCTGAACAAGTCATTATCCAGTACGGCGGTTCCGTTAACGCGGGCAACGCAGCAGAACTGTTCACCCAGCCGGACATCGACGGCGCGCTGGTTGGCGGCGCATCCCTGAAAGCGGACGCTTTCGCGGTAATCGTTAAAGCAGCAGAAGCCGCGAAAAAAGCGTAATTCGCTTTACAGGCTCTCCCCGGTCTCGCTTCGCAACCGGGGAGAGCCTGGTAGCCCGGACAGGTGCGCAGCGCCGCCTCCGGCAAAATCCCCGAACGAAACAGGCTACAGTTTGCCCAACGCCTGATACCACAGATAGTCCAGCGGCAGCAGAATTAAATAGCTCACCGCCGCCAGCGCAATACACAGCAGCATTCCCGCCCGTGCAGGTACTTTCCCTAGCCCCATCGCCACTACAATCGGTGACGCCTGATACGGCAACAGCGGCGTGGAGTATCCCAGCACCTGAATCATAATCACGCTCAGCAGCGGGAAGCCGGTCGCATCGGAGAAGCTCTGTGCGAAAGTGGTATACAGCGCCGGTACGCCGTTCGCGGTCATAATAAAGTTTAGCGCGCTGGTAATACCGGTCAGCGCGAGAAAGCTGGTAAACGGGCTCTCTTTATCCAGCGGCATAATCTGCAGCAGGGCATTCCCCACCACACCGCCGATCCCGGTCTGGGTCACGGTGATAGCCAGCCCCAAAATTCCGGCGACGTAAATACAGGTGCGGATGTTCACGCCGCTGGAAAACTCCTCGCCGCTGATAAAACCGACTCGCGGCAGCAGCGTTATCACCGCCGCCGCCAGCCCCGTCCAGGCTGGCCCTATGCCGTGCCAGCTCTCCGTCACCCAGAGCGTCAGCACCACGACCAGCAGCCAGGCAAGGCGCTTCTCATCGCGGCTCATCGGCGGCAGCGGCGACAGATCGCGCGGCGGATGCGGTTTCCCCGGGAACAGCCAGCATATCAGCACGATCAGCGCCGCCCCCTTGAGCCAGCCGAGCACCGGCGTATGCAGCAGTAAATAGGGCAGATAATTCAGATGGATACCGTACGATCCCTCCGCCGCGCCGCTCATCACCAGATTCGGGACGTTCGCCGGTAAAATAGTGGCAGACAGCTGGAAGGTACCGAACCCCACCGCCAGCGCCAGGCCAAACCAGGGGCGCGTTCCCTCTTCAATACCGGCACGCCTGGCCATTGCCGCCACAATCGGCATCAGCAGCGCGATGCGCCCCATATTGGACGGCATCACAAACGCCAGCGCATAGCTGAGCAGCACCACGCTGCCGACCATCAGCGGCCAGGAATCCGTCAGACGCGACGAAAGCGCCCGTGCCGCCCTGTCCGCCAGCCCGGTTTTGCGGATAGCGATCCCCAGCACAAAGCCGCTGAACACCAGCCAGAATGCCGACGACGCGAAGCCGCCGAAAATCACCTCCGGCGGCGCGATTTTAGCGATCATCGCTGCGGCAAAAAACAGCAGCGCGGTCATAAACTCCGGCAGGAGCGATGTCGCCCAAAGCAGGATAGTGAGGCCAACGATAATTGAAGGAAGGAACAGAGGATGGGACAACCAGAGCGACATACCTGTCTCCTGTCGGTTTTTTCAGCAAGAATACGACGGACAACAGGGCAGGTAAACGCCAGATATAGTGGGGGTTATGACAACTCTGGTGCGGGCAGATTAGTGATAATGAATTTCGCCAAAGTATTCCGACAGCACGTAATAGCGGCAATATTCGAAAGGGCTGTTATGCCCGGCCTGAAACGTCTGTCTGGCGACGGATAATAGTGGTTTATTCGCCGCAATCTGCAGCTTTTCGCACAGGTCGGCGGAAGGTAAGATCGCCTCCACCTTTTCAGTCGCCGAGTCACTGGTGACGTTTAATAGCGAATAAAGCGACGTATGTTCCAGCGCCTCTGGCGTGAGCTGCAGATTGGGAAAGAAGCTAAGATCGAGATAGATCTTTTCATGGTTAAACGGGCGATTGTTCAGGCAACGAATACGCGAGATATAGAGATAATGATGATGGGCGGGCAGGCTCAAACCATCTGCCTGAGCGTCACGCGCGCGACGCGGCGCGATCTCAAGAATACGGTTCTCTATCTCGACGCTGGCATCCTGAAGATCGCTGGTAATGCCGCGAAACGTGTGGCCGTAGCTTACTCCCTCCGGCACAGAGCACACTACCGATCCGCTTCCGCGCTGGGACGAAATAATGCCCGCATTGATTAATTCGCTCCAGGCCTGTTTAACCACGATGAGCGAGACGTTATAGGCTCTGGCAACCTCTTTTTGCGTCGGCAGCTGGCTGCCTAACGGCAAGGACCCATTCTGAATCTGCTGACAGATGATAAAAAATAGTTGCTTATAAAGCGGAGTAAAGCTCGTTTTATCAACCTGCAAACTGCGCACCTCACGTCTTCGCCAGCAGGGGACGTTTTACCGTCCCCGGCAGGGTGAATTCGCTACCCTGCGATTTGCCTGGCCAGTTGTGCCAAATCGAAATGATTCATACGATCCACGGTCGTTAAATAATCGGCGGGAAAAGCCTCCACGCCATGGAATGCGCCGGAAATCGCTCCAACCATGGTAGCGACAGTATCAGTATCATTGCCGATATTAACGCCGGAGATAATAGCATCTACGGCAGAATTCGGACAACACGCGAACAGGCCAAAGGCCGCCGGTACGGCTTCACTGACGTGCAGCCCGGAACCAATAATATCGGCAAGTTCCACCACCGCCGTTTCCCAATGACGATGCCGTTGACCGATAGCCACGGCCAGTTCGATGCGTCGGGCAACGGATGGGCCTGCCACCATCATCGCCCCTTGATCCTGCGCCAGCAGATAGCCTCTTTGCGCGCCATAAATACCGGCGGCAATAATGGTGTCCGCATTGGTCTGCGATCGTAACGCTTCGCTGGTTGCCGCCGCCATCGCCGCTGCGCCGGACATCGCCAGCACGTTATTATGCGTAAAGCGGCAAATCTGCAGCGCGCAGTGAATCGCCGCATCAATATCTCCCGGATGCAGTACCGCCGCAGGCCAAATCTTCATGGCGGCGCCGTTGGTGGCTTCCGCGTTTCCCTTATTAATAATCTGTACCGACTGCTTTTCGCCTTCAAGATCACCCTGCAAGGAGGCGCGATGGTCATTGAATATCGCTTTCATTGCCGCACGCGTTGTCGGGCCGGTAAAGTTGGCGTAGTAAGGGTAATCCAGCCACTGCTGGAAGGCCTCGCGCATCGCCTCATCGCTGACCTGGCGCTGGTGGCGCAGCAGCGCGTCCATAATGTATTTCGCCTGAATAAAATCATCCGTGCACATACCCGCTTCGTTACAGCGACCAAACGTATCCGCTGGCGGTTTTTGAAAGGTCGTCACCCAGCCGCCGAAATAGTCCTTAATTTGCTGCTGAGTCCGTACTTCCGTCGCCGCGCCCATCGCGTCCGCGGCGGCGGCACCCACCAGGCATCCCAGTATTTTGTTTTGATCAACGTGCATGATGACTCCTTATTTCACGGTCATGGCTTGTGCCAGCGAACGGCTGGACAGAAAAGTATTGAGCTGGTCGGGAAACGGCAGAGCAGTCATTGCCCCTTTTGCCGTCACCGCCATCGCTCCGCAGGCGTTGGCATTGCTGATCGCCTCCGCCAGCAGGGCATGATTCCAGTGGTTTTCGCGGGAAAGCGTGAACAGCAGGCCGCCAACAAAGGCATCACCGGCTCCGGTGGTATCGACGACCTCCACGCGCGGGGCAGGAAAAAGGAACTCTCCCTCGGCGGTGATAAGCAACGCTCCTTCGGCCCCCAACGAAATGATGGTGGTCTCGCAGCCCAGATCGCGCATGTAATACCGCGCATCCTGCCAGTGGCTGGCGCCGCTCAGCTGACACAGCTCATCTGCCGAGACTTTGCAGATAGACGCCAGCGCAGCGGAGCGGGCGATCAGCTCAGGGATCTCAGCGGCATTGCGCCACATCTTGCTGCGCAAGTTGACATCAAACAGAACGTAGCCGCCGGCCTCCCGCATTCTTCGCGCGCCCTCAAGGCATGCCTCGCGAGCGGGGCTGTCGGTGAGACCAATGGAGCTAAAGTAAAACCATTCGTATTTTCTGAACGTCGGCAGATCCTGAGGTGAAACGAAGGTATCAGCCCCCGGATGTACCAGATAGGTAAAGCTGCGCTCGCCGTCAGCCGTCAGATTGACGATCAGTACCGCGCTGGTCAGGCTCGCATCCAGCCGCAGCGAAGAGACATCGACGCCGTTATCCTGAAAAACCTGGCGCAGGAAACGCCCGGCGTCATCGTCGCCAAGGCAGCCGATAAAACCGCACGTTCCGCCCAGCCTGGCAACGCAGACCCCCACGTTCGCCGAAGCGCCTCCGGGACATTTCAGGTAGCTGTTCTGTTTTTCCGGTACGAGGTCTACGGAGGCGTCGCCGATCGCCCAAACCTTATTCATGGCATTCATTTACGCCTCCTTATGCCTGTTTTTGCGCAAGGGCTAGCTGAATATCACGATAATATTCGTTATTAATCAGATACTTTTTCATAAGCAGCCCAACCGCAAGATGGAAAAGGGCCGGAATGAGCGTCATCATCAGCGCAATACCGGTGAGCGAACGCGCGCTCTGTTCAACGTCGGCCTGATAGCCAAAGTGGCTCAGCAGAAATCCCAGTACGCCCCCCGCGATCCCCATACCAAACTTCTGGAAGAAGAGGATGCCGCCAAACGCGAGGCCGGATACCCGCAGCCCGGTTTTCTTTTCGCCATAATCCACCGCTTCGGCGATAGAGGACCAGAACACCGGCATTTGCATATCGCAGAAGAAATTAATAAGAAAATAGAACGTAAATGCCAGGATAAGATTTTCACGCCCGACGAAGAAATACATCAGCGCGCTTAGTACAAAGGTAATAATCTGGGTGTAGCGGAACATCTTAATCTTATCCCAGAATTTAGTTATCCAGGTGGTGGCGATCATCGCCAGAATAGAGGCGACAACACCGGTAGTCAGAAAAGGTGAAATCAGGCTATCGCCGCCATTAAGATAATATTTGGCATAATAGGCCGCGACGGAACCGCGAATAACGTAACCGCACATCAGCAGTAAAATAACAACCCCAAGAATAATCCACTGATCGTTACGTAACAGATACTTAAACTGCTTCCCTACCGATAGCGAAGTAATTTCCGGCTCGCTACGTTCACGAGTGGTGAGAAAACAGAAGATAAACAGCAGGGCCCCCATCGCGCCCATTAGCCCCATAGAAAACTGGTAACCCAGGGCCTTGTTGCCCTGCCCAAGCCAGACGGCAAGCATCGGGACGACAATAGTCACCAGAAAAGCGGCAATTTTGGTCATCACAAAGCGATAGCCGTTTGCGCTTAGCCGTTCCACGGGATCGCTGGTAATCACGCCAATCATCGAGATATAGGGAATAGTGATAGCGGTATAGACCAGGGTCATCAGAATATAGGTGCCATAGGCCCACGCCAGCTTAGCCATATAAACCATATCAGGCGTGATAAACATTAAATAAACGGCGAAGCCAAAAGGGATGGCAAACCACAGCAGCCACGGGCGATAGCGTCCCCAGCGCGTATTCAGCTTATCGGTAAGGACGCCCATGGCCGGATCGATAATGGCATCGATCATCCGCACAACCACGAAAAGTACGCCAACATCAGCGGCGCTCAGGCCGTAGATATCGGTATAAAAATAGGCGAGAAGCAGCTGCATGGC
This sequence comes from Klebsiella sp. GW_Kp181, assembly GCF_040062315.1. Taxonomy (NCBI): domain Bacteria; kingdom Pseudomonadati; phylum Pseudomonadota; class Gammaproteobacteria; order Enterobacterales; family Enterobacteriaceae; genus Klebsiella; species Klebsiella sp. GW_Kp181. Next base: position 75,373 of record NZ_JBEAFR010000076.1, on the reverse strand, counting down.
GATGATCACAACGTTTATCGCCATATCTCCTGCGCCGAAGCCGATTTTTTCCACGATAGAAAGTTTCATGTTGATATTCCTTTACGCTTAGCCGCGCAAATAGAGGAAACAATTAATGATGTCACTACATGAAATAAAAACGTTTTTATAAATAAGCCGCCTGTCCGACACGCAATGGAGGCTATGAAGAGAGTGTAACCATCCTCAAAAAGATATAAAGGTATACCTTTATATCTTTTGATCGGTTTCACATATTTTTATGCACCCGATCCTACCCCGGCGTTAAACCGGGATAAGAATCAAGGAGATAATGAATGGCGGGAACGTAAAGAAAATTAACGGGATGTCAGAATGGCGCAGCTATGGTCCTGAACCTCTTCTGCCGATGCGCGATTCAGCGTCAGCAGGTTACGCTCGGTTGCCAGCAGCAGCAGCGAGCCGTCGCTCTGCTTCGCCATCGCCAGCGCGAAACGGCCCATATGGTCTCGCGCTTCCGGCACCTCTTCAGCCAGCATCAGGAACGGACTGCGCTGCGCCAGTTCGGTTTCGGTTACGCGGCGCGCCAGATATTCATGGCCCATGAGCCCACCGGGCAGCGGTAACCAGCGGCTGCTGATAGCGGCAGCCTGGCTATCCAGCTGATGGCGCACATCAGGTCGCAGGCAGGAGATATGAATATGGAAATGATTTTGCGTGCGTCCGCTGCGCGAGTTGATGGCCAGCGAGACCGCCTCATCCGGTACGGCAGAACCACGGTGCTGGCTCATGATTTCGCGTCCCTGCCAGGCCTGCCAGAAGAAGTTCGGCGTCAGCGGTTCAAGCAGCAGCGGGCTTTCAGTGCCGTTGATACGGTAGGTTGGCATCAGCAAATACTGCAGCGGGCCATTGCGGTCCTTAAACAGGACATAGCCGCCCTTCAGGTTCACTTCCGCGCAGGGCGCGGGATTGTGATTCTGCTGTTGATGAGGGACGCACTGTTGCAGAACAATGTGACGCAACGCGTCACGGTTGCCGGAATGAAGCCAGTAGTAGCCGCCAGCCATCGCCGCCACAACCACTACCACCAGCGCTAAAAAAAGGTGTCGTACTCTTCGCATTATTTTTTCCTGTCTCAGCCAGAAACGGAAGAGTAGCGCAGTTTGATGACCAAATGAAAACGAGAGGAGGTACGGTGAGTTTTGCCGGAAGCGGTGCTTAACGCGCCTGAGCGGGCTACCAGACTACTCTGCCCCGGGTCGCGGCTTATGCCTTACCCGGGCGACAAGAGTTGTCGCCCCGCTACGCGCAGCACGAGCGGGGATAAGGAGAGGCTATTTAACGCTGGTTGATCTGGTCAAAGGTGCCGCCGTTGGAGAAGTGCTCTTTCTGCGCTTTAGTCCAGCCGCCAAACACGTCATCGATGGTGAACAGCTTCAGTTTCGGGAACTCATCCGCGTATTTTTTCGCGATTTCAGGGTCACGCGGACGATAGAAGTTCTTCGCCGCAATCTCCTGGCCTTCCGGCGAGTAGAGATACTTCAGATATGCTTCCGCCACCTGGCGAGTGCCCTTTTTGTCGACCACTTTATCCACCACGGAAACGGTCGGCTCGGCCAGAATCGATTCGCTCGGGGTGACGATCTCGAATTTGTCTTTACCCAGTTCGTTGGTCGCCAGCAGGGCTTCGTTTTCCCAGGCAATCAGCACATCGCCGATCCCGCGTTCCACAAAGGTGTTGGTCGAACCGCGGGCGCCGGAATCCAGTACTTCGACGTTCTTAAACAGCGCTTTTACGAACTCCTGCGCCTTAGCCTGGTCACCGTTATTCTGGTGCAGGGCATAGCCCCAGGCCGCCAGATAGTTCCAGCGCGCGCCGCCGGAGCTTTTCGGGTTCGGGGTAATCACCGACACGCCCGGTTTGATCAGGTCGTTCCAGTCATGAATCTGCTTCGGGTTACCTTTACGTACGAGGAACACGATGGTTGAGGTATACGGCGCGGAGTTATCCGGCAGACGCTTCAGCCAGTTTTTGTCGATTCGTCCACGCTCGGCGATCGCATCGACGTCATAGGCCAGCGCAAGGGTCACCACATCGGCTTCAATGCCGTTGATCACCGAGGTCGCCTGTTTGCCGGAGCCGCCGTGTGACTGACGAATCACCACGTTGTCGCCGGTTTCTTGCTTCCAGTGCGCGCTGAAGGCTTTGTTGTACTGTTCGTACAGCTCGCGCGTCGGATCGTAAGAAACGTTTAATAGCTGAATGTCTTTTGCCAGAACGCTGGCGGATGCCAGCAACAGAGTTAACCCCACGCCCCACTTATTCATCGCACCGCTCTCTTTATGTAGTGTTGTGATGGATTAAGCGTGCCAGAAAGCAGACTGATGATTAAAGAATAAAAAAAGATTGGCTATAACTTGTGAGTATATAGAGCGAGGTGAGTTTGCCTCCTCCCGAACGGGAGGAGGCGGGAAGCATCAGACTTCTTCCATACGGCCCAGCAGCGCCTGCAGACGATCCTGCCAGCCCTGCTGCTGTTCTTTAAGCTGACCGTTTTCACGCTCAAGCTCTTCACGGCTATGCTGGGCGCTTTGTACTTCCTGCGCCAGCGTATTGTTCTTTTCTTTCAGCTCTTCGATTTCCATCTGTAACAGAGTGATGGTATCAATCGCCTGCTGAACTTTAGATTCTAATTTCTCAAACACTTCTAATGACATCGTCATACCTCTCCTGAACTTGCAAGGCGTTGATAGAAACCGTCCGTTTCGTATACGCGTTGACGCCTTAACGAAAATTAGCGCACTACAGTGGTGATGTAGTCGATTGTATGAAGCCCCGCCGCCCCTGTCCAGCGACAACCCGCGTAGATTGCGGTTTGCAACACTTTTCAGTCTTTACCTGGTCCGTTCGCCGCTTTTACCCGGTACTTTTTCGTAATTGTTAATCACCCCGTTAAAAAAATGAGCGGTGAAACGCTCCTGCAAATGACCGAACACGCGTTTATGGCGCGAAAACGCTCATTTTCTTGACGAGGCACACACATTTGAATTTCGATATTTCTCGTTTTTGTTCGTTAACGATAAATTAACACTATGCCTACATGGCAGCGTGGTCGCCTGCGACCTTCACACATACAATAATCATCACTTCGCTTCAGGATTCGATTATGAGCCAAACATCAACACTAAAAGGCCAGTGCATCGCAGAGTTCCTCGGTACCGGGTTGTTGATCTTTTTCGGCGTTGGGTGCGTCGCTGCGCTTAAGGTCGCGGGAGCCAGCTTCGGTCAGTGGGAAATCAGCATCATCTGGGGTCTGGGCGTCGCCATGGCGATTTACCTGACCGCAGGGGTTTCCGGTGCGCACCTTAACCCGGCGGTGACCATCGCGCTGTGGCTGTTCGCCTGCTTTGACGGTCGTAAAGTTGTTCCTTTTATCATTGCGCAATTCGCTGGCGCCTTTTGCGCTGCGGCTTTAGTTTACGGGCTTTATTACAATCTTTTCTTCGATTTCGAACATACCCACAATATGGTGCGCGGTAGCGTCGAAAGTCTTGAGCTGGCAGGTATTTTCTCTACCTATCCAAACCCGCATATCAATTTTGTGCAGGCCTTCGCGGTAGAAATGGTGATTACCGCTATCCTGATGGGCGTCATTCTGGCGCTGACCGATGATGGCAACGGCGTGCCGCGCGGCCCGCTGGCGCCGCTGCTGATTGGTCTGCTGATCGCCGTCATTGGCGCATCCATGGGCCCGCTGACCGGCTTCGCCATGAACCCGGCGCGTGATATCGGACCGAAAGCCTTCGCCTGGCTGGCAGGCTGGGGCAACGTCGCTTTCACCGGCGGCAAAGATATTCCTTATTTCCTGGTGCCGCTGTGTGCGCCAATCGTCGGTGCTGCGCTGGGCGCATTCTGCTACCGCAAGCTGATTGGCCGCCACCTGCCTTGCGACACCTGCGTCGTTGAAGAGAAAGAAGCCGCATCTCCCTCTACGACACAACACAAAGCTTCGCTGTAATCTGACTACGGGACTCATACTATGACCGACAAAAAATATATCGTAGCGCTCGACCAGGGCACCACCAGCTCCCGCGCCGTGGTAATGGATCACGATGCCAATATCGTCAGCGTCTCTCAGCGAGAATTCGAACAAATTTATCCGCGTCCAGGCTGGGTTGAGCACGACCCGATGGAAATCTGGGCATCGCAAAGCTCTACGCTGGTTGAAGTGCTGGCAAAGGCCGATATCAGTTCCGATGAAATCGCCGCGATCGGCATTACCAACCAGCGTGAAACCGCCATCGTGTGGGAGCGCGAAACCGGTAAGCCGATTTATAACGCCATCGTCTGGCAGTGCCGCCGTACCGCCGAGATCTGCGAACAGCTCAAGCGCGACGGCATGGAAGAGTACATCCGTAAGGCAACTGGCCTGGTGGTTGACCCCTACTTCTCCGGAACCAAAGTGAAGTGGATCCTTGACCACGTCGAAGGTGCGCGCGAGCGCGCAAAACGCGGCGAGCTGCTGTTCGGCACAGTAGACACCTGGCTTATCTGGAAAATGACCCAGGGACGCGTTCACGTTACCGACTACACCAACGCCTCGCGTACCATGCTGTTCAATATCCACGAACTGGACTGGGACGACAAAATGCTCGACGCGCTGGATATTCCGCGCGCCATGCTGCCGGAAGTGCGCAAATCTTCCGAAGTGTACGGCCAGACCAACATCGGCGGTAAGGGCGGCACGCGTATTCCGATCGCCGGCATCGCGGGCGACCAGCAGGCGGCGCTATTCGGCCAGCTGTGCGTTAAAGAGGGGATGGCGAAAAACACCTACGGCACCGGCTGCTTTATGCTGATGAATACCGGCGAGAAAGCGGTGGCATCAACGCACGGCCTGCTGACGACTATCGCCTGCGGCCCGCGCGGTGAAGTGAACTATGCGCTGGAAGGCGCGGTATTTATGGCGGGCGCCTCCATTCAGTGGCTGCGCGATGAGATGAAGCTGATTAGCGACGCGTTCGATTCCGAATATTTCGCCACCAAAGTGAAGGATACCAACGGCGTGTACGTGGTTCCGGCGTTTACCGGGCTCGGCGCGCCTTACTGGGACCCGTATGCCCGCGGGGCGATCTTCGGCCTGACCCGCGGCGTCAATTCCAACCATATTATTCGCGCCACGCTGGAATCGATCGCCTATCAGACCCGCGACGTGCTGGAAGCGATGCAGGCTGACTCCGGGATCCGTCTGCACGCCCTGCGCGTTGACGGCGGCGCGGTCGCCAACAACTTCCTGATGCAGTTCCAGTCCGATATTCTCGGCACCCGCGTAGAACGCCCGGAAGTCCGCGAAGTCACGGCGCTGGGCGCAGCCTATCTGGCCGGTCTGGCGGTGGGCTTCTGGCAGAATCTGGATGAGCTGCAGGAGAAAGCCGTGATCGAGCGCGAGTTCCGTCCGGGAATTGAAACCACCGAGCGTAACTATCGCTACAGCGGCTGGAAGAAGGCGGTAAAACGCGCGCTGGCGTGGGAAGAGCACGACGAAGCGTAAGATTGTTGAGGTATTCCCGGCTGGCGGCGTAAACGCCTTAGCCGGGATACAACCCGCAGACCGCACACCCCGTAGCCCGGCTAAGCGCAGCGCGAGCCGGCGAGAAGCCACGCCGAGTCATGAATCCCGGAGTATCCCCGGGTTGCGGCGTATACGCCTTACCTGGGCTACAGCCCGCAGACCGCATAATCCCGTAGCGCACCACCTCCGGGTTTTTATCAGCCAAATACCGGCAGCAGCAGATAGAGCTTAATCACCAGCGCGTTAACGATATCGATAAAGAACGCCCCCACCATCGGCACCACCAGAAACGCCATATGCGACGGACCGAAACGATCGGTAATCGCCTGCATATTGGCAATCGCCGTCGGCGTCGCGCCGAGGCCGAAACCACAGTGGCCGGCGGCCAGCACCGCGGCATCGTAGTTTTTACCCATCATTCGATAGGTCACAAACACCGCATACAGCGCCATTGCTATCGTCTGCACCGCCAGAATGGCAATCATCGGCAGCGCCAGCGACGCCAGCTCCCACAGCTTCAGGCTCATCAGAGCCATCGCCAGGAATAGCGACAAGCTGACGTTACCTAGCACCGACACCGCGCGGTCGAATACGCGGTACAGGCCAAGTGCTGACAGGCTATTGCTGAGGATAACGCCGATAAACAGCACGCAAACGAAGGTAGGCAGTTCGAATACGGTCCCCGCCAACAGTTGCGCAACGATCTTCCCTACCGTCAAACAGATGGCGATCAGTGCGATGCTCTCAATCAGCACCAGCGACGTGATCATGCGCCCCATATCCGGCTTTTCAAACGCGGTCGGCGCGAGCTGATCGTCCGGCGTGCCGTCCGGTGATGAAGAGTGTTTGACCAGATAGCGCGCCACCGGCCCGCCGATCAGGCCGCCAAGAACGAGACCGAAGGTTGCGCAAGCCATAGCCACTTCGGTGGCGTTGACAAAGCCATAGCGCTCAATAAACAGTTTACTCCACGCCGCGCCGGTACCGTGGCCGCCGGAAAGGGTAATCGAACCGGCCAGCAGCCCCATCAGCGGGTCGAGGCCCAGCAGCTTCGCCATGCCGATACCGAGGGCGTTTTGCAGCAGCAGCAGCCCCACCACCACGATCAGGAATGTCCCCACCACTTTGCCGCCAGAGCGCAGGCTGGCGAGGTTGGCATTCAGGCCGATAGTGGCGAAGAAAGCCAGCATCAGCGGGTCTTTCAGGCTCATATCGAAATCAATTTCGATATCCATGCTTTTCTTTAATACCAGCAGCGCCAGAGCGACCAGCAGACCGCCCGCCACGGGCTCAGGAATAGTGTATTTCTTCAGGAAAGGGACGGTTTGAACGAGTTTTCTACCTAGTAGCAACACTAATGTTGCGGCAACGAGCGTCGATAAGGTATCGAGATGAAACATAAAAAGAGCTCCTTATAGGCGCATGATCCATTCACACGCGACGAAATTCCCGGTGTCGATTGCTTCTCATCATGAGTAATCGGGAAGGGATTTTAAGCAGAAGTACGGAAAAAAGGACAGGAAAAGATATTTTGTAGGGATAATGATGCGATCAAGCATACAAAATGTTAATAAATATTTGACACCTATTCCCTGCATAAATATTTGCCGCTAAAGAGTGGCAAACGTTTGCTTTTGGTCTACAGTCCGATAAAATCCCCGCTTTGCCACCTTTGGGATTGTTGTGATGTCCGTTAACACCGCAGAATCAGAAAATGCGCAACCGGTTGCGCATAAGCAAACCAGCGAATTAATCTACCGCCTTGAAGACCGCCCGCCGCTACCGCAAACGCTGTTCGCCGCGTTCCAGCACCTGCTGGCGATGTTTGTCGCGGTTATCACTCCGGCGCTGTTAATTTGTCAGGCTCTGGGCCTCCCGGCTCAGGATACACAACACATCATCAGCATGTCCCTGTTCGCCTCCGGCGTGGCATCCATCATTCAAATTAAAGCCTGGGGCCCGGTGGGTTCTGGTCTGCTTTCGATTCAGGGCACCAGCTTTAACTTCGTCGCTCCGCTGATTATGGGCGGAACCGCGCTGAAAACCGGCGGCGCCGATGTTCCGACCATGATGGCCGCGTTGTTCGGCACCCTGATGCTGGCCAGCTGCACGGAGATGGTTCTCTCGCGCGTTCTGCATCTCGCCCGCCGCATAATCACTCCGCTGGTCTCCGGCGTAGTGGTAATGATTATCGGCCTGTCGCTGATTCAGGTTGGCCTGACCTCCATCGGCGGGGGCTATGCCGCCATGGCCGACCACACCTTCGGCGCGCCAAAAAACCTGCTGCTGGCGGGGATCGTGCTGGCGCTGATTATTATCCTTAACCGCCAGCGCAACCCGTATCTGCGCATCGCTTCGCTGGTTATCGCGATGGCGGCCGGATACCTGGCGGCATGGCTACTCGATATGCTGCCGACCAATACCGCACCGACGGAAAGCAGCCTGATTATGGTTCCCACGCCGCTGTACTACGGACTGGGCATCGACTGGAATCTGCTGCTGCCGCTGATGCTGGTGTTTATGATTACCTCGCTGGAAACCATCGGCGATATCACCGCCACCTCTGACGTTTCCGAGCAGCCGGTTTCCGGCCCGCTATATATGAAGCGTCTGAAGGGCGGCGTGCTGGCCAACGGTCTGAACTCGTTTGTTTCGGCGGTATTCAACACCTTCCCGAACTCCTGCTTTGGCCAGAACAACGGCGTGATTCAGTTGACCGGCGTCGCCAGCCGCTATGTTGGTTTTGTGGTCGCGCTGATGCTGATCGTGCTCGGCCTGTTCCCGGCGGTGAGCGGCTTCGTGCAGCATATTCCTGAGCCGGTGCTCGGCGGCGCAACGCTGGTGATGTTCGGCACCATTGCCGCCTCCGGCGTGCGTATCGTTTCCCGCGAGCCGCTGAACCGCCGCGCGATCCTGATTATCGCCCTGTCGCTGGCCGTCGGCCTTGGCGTTTCCCAGCAGCCGCTGATCCTGCAGTTCGCCCCTGACTGGCTGAAGAATCTGCTCTCCTCCGGTATCGCCGCCGGCGGTATCACGGCGATTGTTCTGAATCTGATTTTCCCGCCAGAGAAAAACTGATCCTCTCTGATGCTCCGGCCGCGCAACGTCGGCCGGAGCGCAAACATCATCAACCTCACATCATCTCATTACACAATTCCTGTCTTGAGGATTGCGCATAATTCGGGCATAACAGCCTTATGTGCCTCGCTCAGGATCGAAGATCATGAAATTTCTCAGAAAGCTGATTCTCTGGCTGCTGATTGCTCTGCTGGTGGTGATTATTGCCGCTTATTTCCTGCTGCAAACCCAGTGGGGAGGGCGTCAGGCCAGCGCCTGGCTAAGCGACGGTACCGGCTGGAAGGTCTCTTTCAACAAAATGGACCATAATTTCTCTTCGCCACTGCACCTGCAGTTGCAAAACGTCACCCTCGGTCGCGACGGCAAACCCGCCACGCTGGTGGCGCAAACCGTGGATATCGGATTTAGCAGCCGCCAGTTTAGCGACCCGCTGCATGCTGACGAAATCATTCTCAGCGACGGTACGCTAAACTTCTCCCCTTCTTCCGCAGCGCTGCCGTTCGCCGCCGATCGTCTCCGGTTGCGCAATATGGCGTTCAACAGCCCGGAGAGCGACTGGGATCTGAGCGCGCAGCGCGTCACCGGCGGCGTCAGCCCGTGGGCGCCGGAAGCGGGTAATGTGCTGGGCAAGAAAACGCAAATTCAGATGAGCGCCGGGTCGATGACGCTCAACGGTATTGAAGCCAGCAACGTGCTGATTCAGGGGAATATCGATAACGGCGAAGTGACGCTCTCGACCCTCGGGGCGGACGTCGCTCGCGGAACGCTCACCGGCACGGCGAAACGCAGCGCCGACGGCGGCTGGCAGGTCGATAATTTGCGCCTCAACGAGATCCGTCTGCAAAGCGATAAATCACTCGCCGACTTTTTCACGCCGCTGACCACCCTGCCCTCGCTGCAGATTGGCCGCCTTGACGTGACCGACGCCAGCCTGCAGGGGCCTGACTGGGCGATCGCTGGCCTCGACCTTAATCTGCGCAACCTGACCCTGAGCCGCGGCGACTGGCAAAGCCAGGATGGCACGCTGTCGATGAACGCCAACGAGTTTATTTACGGTTCGCTGCACTTCCTCGACCCAATCCTTAACGCCGGATTCTCCCCGCAGGGTATCGCGCTGCGCCAGTTCACCTCACGCTGGGAGGGCGGGATGGTGCGCACGTCCGGCAACTGGCTGCGCGCCGACCATGCCCTCGTGCTGGACGACACCGCGTTCGCCGGACTGGAATATACGCTGCCGACCAACTGGAAGCAGCTATGGATGGCGCCGCTTCCCGAGTGGCTGCAAAGCCTGACGCTGAGAAAGTTCAGCGCCAGCCGCAACCTCATTATCGATGTTGAACCGGCGTTCCCGTGGCAAATCACCGCGCTCGACGGCTACGGCGGCGAGCTGCAGCTGGTGAAAAACCGCAGCTGGGGCGTGTGGAACGGTAGCGCGACGCTGAACGCCGCCGCCGCGACCTTTAATCGTATTGATGTCCGCCGCCCGTCGCTGAAGCTGAGCGCCAATGCCTCAACGGTGAACGTTAACGAGCTCAGCGCCTTTACCGAGCGTGGGATCCTGCAAGCCACCGCGGCGGTGTCGCAGCTTCCGCAGCGTCAGGTCAACCTGAGCCTGAGCGGTCGCGGCGTGCCGCTAAATATTTTGCAGGCCTGGGGCTGGCCAGCGCTGCCGATATCCGGCGATGGTAATCTCCAGCTAACGGCGACCGGCAGCGTGCTGCCAGATGCGCCGCTGAAGCCAACCGTTAACGGTCAGCTCAGCGCAGTCAATATGGAGAAACAGCAGGTAGCGCAGGTCATGCGCAACGGTGAAGTTACCAGCGCTCAGGCTCCTTCTGCTCCGATAATTTCTACCCCCTAGTTTCCCCTCACCCTAACCCTCTCCCCGCCGGGGAGGGGGAACCGCCCTCTGCACTCTTTATTTTTTATGCCCACACCGATCGACCCCCTCTCCCTTTCAGGGAGAGGTTTGGGGTGAGGGTCATATAATATCCTTAATGGTGAAACCTGTTGCCATTTAGCGGCTATTTGTACCTATTTTCCGCAACCTGTTCCTTTCAAATAGCGGACTTGCTATAACAAAAATACTGGAAGCGAAAAAAATAATTAAAGTCCCTGAACCTACAAAAATAAAGGAACGACCATGTCTGTAATACGTCAACGTATTCTGGAGAATATGCAAAAATTCTCCAGAGCAATGATCGGTGCAGTATTGTTCTTGCCGGTCATCGGCTTAATTTTGGCACTCAGCTCAGTCTTAACCAACCCAACATTAATTTCGGAGACCAGCTTTTTACACCAGCTTGGACAGCTACTCGGCGATACCTTCTGGCCTTTATTCGGCAATCTGGGATTACTCTTTTGCGTCGGCATCAGCTATGGCCTGGCAAAAGATAAAAAAACCGAAGTCGCGCTGGTTTCAGTGATGTGTTTTATTATGTTTCTTGGCGCTAACCACTCCTGGCTGGAGCATACTCACGGCCTGGCGGAAAAAATTAACGGCGAATATTACGGCACCGGGCAAACCCAACTGCTGGGCTTTGTGGTGGTCGATATGGGGGTTTTCCTCGGCATTATTCTCGGCTGCACCATCGCCTGGGTGCATAACAAAGTATCGACTATTGAGCTACCCGGCGCGCTCTCCATGTACGGCGGGGCCAAGCTGACGCTGGTGGCGATGACGCCGGTCATCATTTTCTACGCCATCGCTTTTACCTGGATCTGGCCGTTTATGACCCACGGCATCGCGGCGCTGACCGGCTTTATGAAAAACGCCGGCGTGGCGGGGGTCTTCGTTTACGGCTTCTTTGAAAAATTCCTCATCCCCACCGGCCTGCACCACTTCGTCTGGTCGCCGTTCCAGCTCACGCAAATCGGCGGCACGCTGAACGTCGACGGGCAGATAGTCTCCGGAACCCAGGCGATTTTCCTCGCCTATATGCGTCACCCGGATCTGACGCCGGTGATGAACGAGGCGCTGCGTTTCTCACAGCAGGGGATGACCACCATCTTCGGCCTGGCCGGCGCCTCGCTGGCGTTCTACCATACGGCGAAACCGGAGAAAAAAATGATGGCTAAAGCGATTCTGCTACCGGCCATTATCACTTCCATGCTCACCGGTATCACCGAGCCGATTGAGTTTACCTTTCTGTTCGTTTCCCCGCTGCTGTGGGTGATCCATGCTACCTTAACCGCAGCTTCGCAGGCGATTTGCGACATCTTTACCGTCCGTCCGTGGGGTGCCTCGGGGCTGATTGAGTTTCTGATTTACAACCTGCCGCTGCCGGTCGCCCTGACCCGCTGGCCCGGCTACGTGCTCATCGGGATCGGCCAGTTCGCCGTCTACTACGTTATCTTCCGCACGCTGGTCGTTAAGTTGAATCTCAAAACGCCGGGCCGTGAAGACGATGAAAACGTGAAGTTATATAGCAAAGCTGATTATCGTAAAAAAATGGGCGAACCGCAGTCGGTGACCAACGAGATTATTAATGGCTTAGGCGGCAAAGCGAATATTATTTCCGTCGACAACTGTTTTACCCGCCTGCGCGTCGCTATTCACAATATGGATTTAGTTGATGATGCAATATTAAAAAGCACCGGTGCAAACGGCGTAGTACGAAATCGAAATGAAGTTCAGGTTATTTACGGCGTCAAAGTGGGACAGGTCCGTTCCCGGGTTGATAGCTGGCTAGCAGAAAATTAATTAGGAGTTGTTTATGAAATTAACCGTATTAGGCGGGGGCGGCGTTCGCTCTGCGTTCCTGGCAAAATCTCTGGCATATAACGCGCACCGCATTGGTTTAACGGAAGTTGTATTTCTCGACAGCTCCGCTGAGAATCTGGCAATTTTTGGCGAAATCGCCCGCTATGTGTTTAATACGATTCGCCCGGATATTCACTTCAGCGTAACCAGCGACCCGGTGCCGGCACTCAAAAATAGCCACTATGTCATCACCACCCTGCGGGTAGGCGGCGATGAGAGTCGCATTCGCGACGAGCGTATCGCCCTGCAGCACAACACCCTGGGCCAGGAGACCACCGGCGCTGGCGGTTTCGCCATGGCGATGCGTTCCATTCCGGCGATTCTTCACTACTGCCGCCTGATTGAAGAGCACGCCGCCGGAGACGCTATTCTTTTTAACTTCACTAACCCGTCAGGGCTGGTCACCGAGGCGATTATCAAATCCGGCTTTAAGCGCCGGGTGTACGGCATCTGCGACGCGCCGTCGGAGCTGATTCGCGAGCTGCCGGCAATCCTCGGCTGCGACGAGCGCGATCTCGGCGTTGAGTGCTACGGGTTGAACCACTTCTCCTGGTTTACCCACTTCACCGTAAGCGGCGAGGATGTCACCGAGCGCCTGATTACCAGTCCTGAGCTGTATCGTAAGACGGCGATGCAGTATTTTTCGCCGGAGCTGGTTCAGCTATGCGATAAGCAACTGCTTAATGAATATCTTTACTACTACTACTATCGAGAAGTGGCTTTAAAAGCGATTCAGAACGCAGCGGAAACCCGCGGCGAGCAGATTGCCCGTATCAACCACGATATGCGCGAAGAGCTGCGGACCGTGGATGTGAAAGCCAACCCGGAAGCGGCGTTTACCATCTGGATGAAGCACTATCTGCGCCGGGAAAATAGCTATATGCAGAACGAGTCGCAGCAGGAAAAATTCCATACCCGCGAGCCGTTAACCTTAAAGCAGTTTATCGAGGAGCCGGATACCGGCGGCTACGCAGGGGTGGCGCTGGATATTCTGGAGGCGGTCAACAGCACCACCACCAAGCGTATTGTGGTGTCGATGCCCAACAACGGCACGCTGGACTTCCTGCGCCAGGACGACGTGATTGAGATCAGCTGCGATCTCAGTAAAGAGGGCCTGAAGCCGGTGACGCCGAAGCATGTGCCGACAGCGCAGAAAAACATGATCGCCAGCGTGAAGGAGTATGAGCGGCTGGCGGTGGCGGCGATTCTGCAGCGGGATAAGTCACTGGCGGTACGGGCGCTGATGGCGCATCCGCTGGTCGGCTCTTATTCGCTGGCAAAAGCGCTTGTTGAAGCTTATCTCGATGATAAGCAGTTCGCCGACTGGCAATAATCCCACCCTCGCGCCACCGCACTCCTCCCGGTGGCGCTGCGCTGACCGGGCTACGGGTTCACCACCGCCTGCGGGGCGGTAGCCCGGACAGGCGCCTCAGGCGCCGCCTCCGGGGCTCCCCGTGTGTGTAAACCACATCTTCAGCAGCCGCTCAAACCCGAGTATGCAGTAGCCAAAAAACGGGTTGCTCCAGTAAATATCATCATCGAATTTCTGCGGGTCGTGAATAATAAACGCCGTATCCGCCGCCTGCGCCAGCGGGCTTTGATAATCGCCGGTGAAGCAGACCAGATTAATCTTCTTCCCTTCCAGCGCCTTCACCCAGTTCAGCGCCGAACTGCTGCGCCCGGATTTGGAAATAATCCAGATCGAATCAAATTTGGCGGCGTTCTTCTGCTCAAGAATTTCGTAATCCGGCCACAGCGCCAGGCTGGCGTTTACCCCGGTCACCAAAAATTTATTGTAAATATACTGGGCGATCAGCTGCGAAAAGCCGCTGCCGTGAATCAAAATGCGATGATGTTGCAGGCTTTCCAGTAGAGGAGTTATCCGCTCTATCGGCTGAATGCTCATGTAGTCGATATCGTTGGTGACATCGAGTTTCGGCATGGTGATATTGAATTTAATAAAATAGACCAGCTCCAGCCAGCCGCTGAATTTCAGTTTCTTCGCCAACCGCACTAGCGAGGAAGGGTTGCTATAACAGTGTTCCGCGACGGCGCGGATCCCCTCGCGCACACATTGCTCAGGGTCATTCTGAATAAAACGCAGCACGGTCATTTCGGTTTTGCTTAGCTTAACGTCACGAAAAATGTTTTCTAAATCCATTCCGGGCTCCTCTCAGCGGTAAACTACGCTATCACCTGACGGCGCGAGTGTCTGTGGGGTGAATCACCAGAATGAAATGAACGTTACTTTTTCAGAAGAAATGGAATAAAAAAACCCTCTCCGCAAACGAAGAGGGCATAGCCTGTAGCCCCGGTAAGCGTCGCGCCACCGGGTTACCTGTCCGCAGACGGCTGTGGATCCGTAGCCCGGCTAAGCGCAGCGCGAGCCGGGGAGCAGCAGCGCAGATGCATCAGGTTCGGCACATTCCCCGGAGGCGGCGCCTGTCGCGCCTTGTCCGGGCTACGGGTCCGCAGATGGCTGTGAACCCGTGCTTCAGGAAGCAAAACTTACAGCGTGATGGTCAACGCATTGCCCTGCGCGGTCACCACCACGCCCAGCTCACTGCCTGCCTGAGCACCGCCCTGCACGCTAGCTACCTGCTGGATATTGCGCAGGCACAGCGTCCAGCCGCTGGCCTCGCCGTCACCGCTGACGGTAATGACATTGCCCTGGCGTTTCGCCTTCAGGGTAAAGACCACCGACCCGTCCGCTGCCGGCACCTGGCTGACCGCTTCGCGCCCATCTTCGAGATTAAACAGCTGGAAGGCGGTGCCTTCATTCCACGCGTAGTCCGGTTTCTGGTCATTGTTGCCCAACGCCAGCAGGGTGTTGTCACGCACGTACACCGGTAGGCTCAGCACATCATGATTCTGCTTATGCCAGCGGCTGCCCTGCGCTTCATCGTTGTGCCACAGATGGGTCCAGCGGCCTTCCGGCAGCCAAAACTGGACGTCGCCCGCTTCGCTAAACACCGGCGCCACCAGCACCGAATCCCCCAGCATGTACTGCCGGTCCAGATAGTCGCAGGCCGGGTCGTGCGGGAACTCCAGCATCATCGAACGCAGCATCGGCGTACCGAACTCGTTGGCCAGCGCCGCCTGACGGTACAGATACGGCATCATGCGGCATTTCAGCTGCGTGAAGTGGCGCACCACGTCGCAGGACTCGTCATCGTAGGCCCATGGCACACGATAGGATTTGCTGCCGTGCAGACGGCTGTGGCTCGACAGCAGGCCGAAGGCGCACCAGCGCTTGTAGACGTGGGCGGGCGCGGTGTTTTCGAAGCCGCCGATATCGTGGCTCCAGAACCCAAAACCGGACATGCCGATCGACAGGCCGCCGCGCAGGCTTTCCGCCATCGATTCATAGTTGGCGTAGCAGTCGCCGCCCCAGTGCACCGGGAACTGTTGCGCGCCCACCGAGGCGGAACGAGCGAACAGCACCGCTTCTTTCTCGCCAACGGTCTCTTTCAGCACGTTCCACACCAGCTCGTTATAGATGAAGGCGTAGTGGTTGTGCATTTTCTGCGGATCGGAACCATCAAACCACTGCACGTCGGTCGGAATACGCTCGCCGAAGTCGGTTTTGAAGCAGTCTACGCCCATCGCCACCAGGCCTTTCAGCTTGTCGGCATACCACTGGCAGGCTTGCGGATTGGTGAAGTCATAAATCGCCAGGCCCGGCTGCCATTTATCCCACTGCCACAATGAACCATCCGGACGTTTCAACAGATAGCCTTTCTCCTGGAGCTCTTTAAACACCGGTGAACGCTGGCCGATATACGGGTTGATCCACACGCAGACCTTCAGTCCTTTCTCTTTCAGGCGTTTAATCATCCCTTCCGGGTCAGGGAAGGTCACCGGATCCCACTCAAAATCGCACCACTGGAAGGCTTTCATCCAGAAACAGTCGAAATGGAACACGTGCAACGGCAGGTTGCGCTCTGCCATACCGTCAATAAAGCTGTTAACCGTCGCTTCATCGTAGTTGGTGGTAAACGAGGTGGTCAGCCACAGGCCGAAGGACCAGGCTGGCGGCAGCGCTGGACGCCCGGTAAACCGGGTATAGCGGTTCAGCACCTCTTTCGGAGTCGGGCCGTCGATGACGAAGTACTCCAGGTATTCCCCTTCGACGCTGAACTGCACCTTCGAGACTTTTTCGGAGCCGATTTCGAAAGAGACGCGCTCAGGATGATTCACCAGCACGCCGTAGCCGCGGTTAGTCAGGTAGAACGGGATATTTTTATACGACTGTTCGGTACTGGTGCCGCCGTCTTCGTTCCAGGTTTCGACCGTCTGGCCGTTACGCACCAGCGCGGTAAAGCGCTCGCCGAGGCCATAAACGGTGTCGCCGACGCCGAGATCCAGACGCTCGAACATATAGTTGCGATTCGTTTTGGTATCCTGCACGTAGCCGTCATTTTTCAGCTGGCTACCGGTAATACGCACGCCGTCACGCAGAAAATCCAGCGACCAGAAATCGCCTTTCGTGACGCGTGCGGTCAAATTGCCGCTTTTCAGCTCGGCATATTCAGCGCCATTATTAATCTCCACGTTCACGTCTTTCAGCACGTTCAGCGGGTAATGCGGGCCGTTGTTCAACGCGCCCTGGAAGTGCTCCATGCGTACGCCGATCACTCCTTCCTGTGGGGAGAAGAAGCGCACGGTAAAGAGCGGAACGTCCAGTTGGGCGGCGCGTTCGCGAACTTCGCGAGACGCCACATAGACGACCATCTCGTTACCTTGCTGCTCAACCTCATAGACCTGCACGGGTTGGATCAGATTGAGCCCTGGTTGAATAAGCCAGTTTCCATCACTGATTTTCATGAATAGCTTCCTCTTAGTTTTGCAATTCTTTGCCTGTCGGCGCTGAAGTGAAGTCGTGTTCGTTGCGGCGCGCGCCCTGAGCCAGTTCCGCCATCATCTTTTTCAGGAACGGCGTTTTCAGGGTGTAGTAGCGTTTCGCGATAACCGCGCTCAGCAGGTAGCAGACCGCCGGAGCAAGGGTGAACAATGAGATGATGATGGTGATAGTGGCGCTGTTCTGGGTTTTGGCCGCGGCATCGTAACCGCCGCCCGCCAGCATCCAGCCAATCAGCGCGCCGCCCAGCGCCAGGCCCAGCTTGAGCACGAACAGGGTGCCTGCAAAGCTGATGCCGGTCAGGCGTTTGCCGTTACACCATTCGCCGTAGTCGACGGTGTCGGACATCATTACCCACTGAATCGGCGTCACCAGCTGATGCAGCACGCCAATTACGAAGATAAAGGCGAACATGGTGATTTCGGCGTCCATCGGCACGAAGAACATCGCCACGCTCAGCGCCGCCAGCAGAGCATTGGTCCACCAGAAAACGCTGACTTTGCATTTCCAGTCGGTAAGCGGCTTCGCCAGCGCCGAGCCAATCAGGTTGCCGACGCAGTAGGTGGTGAGGAAGGCGGTGAACAGACCCGCGGATCCCATAATCCAGGTGGTGTAGTACATCATCGCGCCGCCGCGAACGCAGACCGCGAGAATATTGAGAATGGTCAGCAGGCCAACCACTCGCCACTGATCGTTGCGCCAGATATCACGCAGGTCTTCCCGCATCGAGGTAGAGCTCGGCGGCGCTTCGACGCGCTCTTTGGTAGTGAAGAAGCAAAACGCCAGCATCAGGAACGCGATCACCGAGAGCACCGCGATGCCGCCCTGGAAACCAAACGCTTTATCTTCGCCGCCGATAAAGTTCACCAACGGCATCATCAGGACGGTGGAGAGCATGCCGCCCGCCGTCGCCAGCACAAAGCGCCAGGACTGCAGGGAGATGCGCTGCGTCGGATTGTCGGTAATGACTCCGCCCAGCGCGCAGTAGGGGATGTTGACCACGGTGTAGAGCAGGGTCAGCAGCGTGTAGGTGACCGCGGCGTATATCAGCTTGCCGTTATGACTCAGGTCCGGCGAGCTGTAGGCCAGTACGCACACGAGACCGAACGGAATCGCTCCAAACAGTATCCACGGGCGGAATTTTCCCCATCGGCTACGGGTACGGTCGGCCAGCAGCCCCATGCAAGGGTCGGATATCGCGTCCAGCGCGCGGGCCAGCAGGAACATGGTACCGACATAGCCGGCAGGGATACCAAAGATATCGGTATAGAAAAACATCATATACAACATGACGTTATCGAAAATGATGTGGCTAGCGGCATCGCCCATGCCGTAGCCAATCTTCTCTTTGACGGACAAAATATGATCTTTCATCGCACACTCTTCTCTCAGCGCTACCGCGGGTTGGTACCGGTTACATGCTTTGTAAACCATCCGCGCTGTAAGATGAATTGCGATATCTCATAATCAAATTACGTTTCTTGTTTTATGTGATCCCGGTAGCCTGAAAGAGTGTGTAAAAGTGTAAGCCACGGATTTTGCAAGGGAATGTTTCAGAAGGTTCTGTAAAGTCCAGTTTTCACAGTAAAAAAGTGCCTTGGGGGATGTGGTTAATGCAGGAAAGTAGCTATAATGCGCCCGCCTCCATGTAGCAATCGAGGCGCGGAAGATCGTCATCTCCGGTGAGGTGGCTGGACTTCAAATCCAGTTGGGGCCGCCAGCGGTCCCGGGCAGGTTCAACTCCTGTGATCTTCCGCCAAAATTCCTCCGCAGCTATCCGAGAATATATAAAAATCCATTATTTTCAATATACATATCAAGTCACTCAATCCGTAACCGGCCGACAAGCTCCCCCTGAACCCGTGAAAAATATGTATAGTGATGTGTATAGACCTCTTATACACATTTTTGACTTATACACATGCCACTCACAGACATTCAAATTAAACGAGCAAAGCCCCAAGACAAGCCCTACACATTGAACGACGGGCAAGGCCTGTCATTACTCATCAATCCAGACGGCTCAAAGGGCTGGCGCTTCCGCTTTCGTTTTGCCGGTAAAGCGCGGCTAATGTCATTTGGCAGCTACGACCTTGTGAGCCTCGCAGAAGCACGTGAGAAACGCGATACGGCCCGTAAGCAGGTAGCAAACGGTATTGACCCAGTAGAGGAACGTAAAGCTCAAAAGCTGGCACAGCAACTCTCAACAGAAAACTCATTTGAAGCCATATGTCGAGAATGGCACGCCAGCAAAGCTGACCGCTGGACTGTGGCCTATCGTGAAGAAATCATCAAGACATTTGAGCAGGATGTGTTCCCGTTCATTGGTAAACGCCCTATCAGTGAAATCAAGCCGTTAGAACTGCTTGAAGTATTGCGACGAATAGAGAAGCGTGGGGCACTGGAGAAAACGCGTAAAGTACGCCAAAGATGCGGTGAAGTTTATCGCTACGCAATCATAACTGGCCGCGCTGAATACAATCCTGCTCCTGATTTAGCCATCGCTCTGGCTGTTCCTAAGCAAAAACATCATCCATTTCTATCTCCGAAGAATTGCCTCATTTTATTCGGGATCTAGAAGCGTATACCGGTAGCATCACCACCAAAAATGCTACGAAGATAGTCATGCTGACTGGTGTAAGAACGCAGGAGATGCACTTTGCTACATGGGATGAAGTTGATCTTGAGAAAGGGGTATGGGAGATCCTGCAGAAAGGATGAAAATGCGCAGACCGCATGTCGTACCTTTATCTACGCACGTTATTGAACTCTTTAAGCAACTCAAACCTATCACCGGCCATTATCCCTATATTTTTATCGGACGGAACAACCGTAGCAAACCAATCTCGAAGGAAAGTGTGTTACAAGTGATTGAGTTACTTGGCTACAAAGGGTGTGCTACAGGTCACGGATTTCGTCATACAATGTCGACAATCCTTCATGAACAAGGATTTGATAGTACATGGATTGAGATGCAGCTAGCGCACATAGATAAGAATAGAATCCGCGGCACTTATAATCATGCGTTATATCTCAAAGACAGAAGAATGATGTTAGAATGGTATGCAAATAAAATTTTAACGATAGTGGAAGAGAATTGATATATGGATTACATCATTGAAAATATGCAGTGGATTTTTTCTGGGATCGGTGTATTTGTGTTCACTATTATTTTTTATTTTTTATTTCAGAGAGAACGTAAAAAAAGCGGCAAATCTATTAAAATTAAAAACAAGGGTTCTAAAAACAATTTCAATATAGAGCAGAAATAATGCCTGGCAATAAGGGGGAGTTAATAAATATTAGGAATAAAGGCGATGGGAATACATTTAATATAATCCAAATTAATGGAGGAAATGCTCCTGACATATCTAAGCAATTGGGTTTTTTAGGTTTAGATATAATTGACAACACTAAAAAGTCTCTTGTTAGCGAGTTTTCTAGTGGGAATAACAATGTTTTACTTTGCTACCCCAATAAAGAAGATAAAATACTCGAGCCAATCATAGAAAAAATAAAAGCCGGGCTTTCGAATATCGGTGCAAATATCTTTGAGGGAAGTGGTAAAACACAACTTCCAGATGTACAAGGTTATCCACACATTGCTGAAATAGATTTTATTAAAAATTTGAAATGTGACAGTATAATAATATTTGTTTTAGATGAACTAACGCTTTCTCAATTAACCCTATTAAGCTATTACAAAATTGAATCAAACATTCAGCATGTTGATATAATTGCCATCCCTAGTGATAGCATTTTTAATTACGATAAGTTTTTATCGAATGGATTAATACAATACTGTGATGATAACAATTGCAAAGTAATTAAGTTATCCACTCTTGATGATGCAGAAGTTGAACGAGTAATAGCAAGAGTAAAAAACAGAAAAATGATACAGGCAAGGAGGGCATAATGCTTACTAAAGCTGATGCTTATGATTTTAATCACAAATTATTTATTTGGGCGCTTTCGGTTATTCAGCCAGCCTCACCCTATGAAGTCATTTCATATCTTTCCATTATTCTAAATGATAATGGAGTACTCCCTGCGAAAGATAAAATCAATGAGTACTTTAAGGCTCTAGCCAGTTCAGAATACATTAATCAGGTTTCGAAGAAAAACAATCTATATTCAATAAGCCTGAACGGGAATGAACAGTTAAGTCCAGAACTGAAGAAGTTGAGAGATAAATTAAGAATATATCTTCTTGACAAAACCAGAGTTGTTAGTAAAGTAAAAGTGCTGGCCTCAACTGAGTCAAAGAAAATGGGCGGTGCTTCGCCGTCTTCACAGTTAAGGTTTGTTTTAAAAGATGCTCCGCACCCAAGTGTTCCTTGGGCGCTCGGGGCCCTACCCAATCACCCAAGGAACACTTGGGTGCGGATCGCTGAGCAAATTAATTTTGGTTCGATGCTTAGTGAGGCCAGCAACACTGAAACTCATGTAAACCAAACACAACATACTATTTTCCCTCTCAATTATGGTTCATATAACTCTATAGATTATAATTTAATTGGCAATACTGGTCCGACAATCCTAGCGTCACTTATTGGAGTCAGTCCACACTTGATAGCAATCATGTCGATGAATCCAGACAAATACTATAGGTCATTTAAACTTAATAAAAAATCAGGTGGGCACAGAGAGATTCTTGCACCTAGAAAATTCATGAAAGTAATTCAATATTGGATTACTGATTACTTTCTTTTTCGCCTTAAAATACATGCTTCCTGCTATTCGTACAGAAAGGGAGTCAGCATAAAGGATAATGCAATAAATCATTTAAACAATGAATTCATTGCTAATATAGATGTCATCGACTTTTTTGGCACCATAAACAAAGATATGGTACAAAAATGTCTTATCAAAAATAAAATAGACATAAAGTTAGCTACGGCCATAACTGAGATAGTTACATTCAAGGGTTTTTTACCACAAGGCGCACCCAGCAGCCCTCAAATCTCCAATGCTATTCTATTTGATTTTGACAATAAAATATCCGAAGCGTGCTACGTAATCGGATGTGTTTACACGCGTTATGCTGATGATATAACCATTAGCGGCTCAAACAGAAATAATGTAATAAAGATGGTAAAGTCGGCCATGCAATGGTTAAACGAA
Organism: Klebsiella sp. GW_Kp181; assembly: GCF_040062315.1. NCBI lineage: Bacteria > Pseudomonadati > Pseudomonadota > Gammaproteobacteria > Enterobacterales > Enterobacteriaceae > Klebsiella > Klebsiella sp. GW_Kp181. The sequence continues at coordinate 52,998 of NZ_JBEAFR010000076.1, read as the reverse complement.
TCTGGATTTTCTGTCAATGATAAGAAGACAAGAATATCTTCGAAAAATAGCAGACAAATAGTGACAGGGATATTAGTCAATGACGTCATTAGACCGACCAGAAAGTACAGAAAAAGAGTTAGAGCTGCATTTGATCACGCACTTAAAGACAACGATCATAGCAAAGAGACTATTTATAAACTCAGTGGCCACCTTAATTATCTAAAGTCGTTTCAACAATACGGATATGAAGTAAACACCATTCAATATGAATTAATTTTAAAATATCTAAAGCGAAAGAACATATTAATTAAAATCTAACATATATGTTTTTTAGCACCTTAATGCTGGTTGTAGATTTTATGGGGCTGCTAATCTAGCGGTCCCTTTTCGTAGCCTAGCAATATCCACCCACAGATATGCCTTATAAAATTATTATTATAAATTGAGCGCGCAATGCTCTCCCCGCCACGCTGTATGTATCCCGCATAATCGTGCCATTCATATTTAGAGATCATCCGGCATAATCACTCTGCTGACGAAGGAGATCGCTATGCGTAAAGCCCGTTTTACTGAGCATCAGATCATCGCTGTGATTAAGTCGGTTGAAGCCGGATGAACCGTTAAAGACGTCTGCCGGGAGGCCGGTATCTCTGAAGCCACTTACTACAACTGGAAGTCCAGATACGGCGGTATGGAAGCTTCTGATATAAAAAAATCAAGGATCTTGAGGACGAGAACCGCCGTCTCAAACAGATGTTTGCCGACCTTAGCCAGGAGAACCGGGCGCTTAAAGACGTTATCGAAAAAAGCTTTAAAACCAGCCTTTAAGCGTGAGCGGGTCACTCATCTGATACGACATTTGGACTCAGTATTCGTCAGGCCTGTCGGAGTCTGAACCTGAGCAGAACGGTTTACCATTACCGTCCGGATACCACGCGTGACGAACCCGTTATTGTCGCGTTGCTGGCAGTGGCCGAGCGATACCCACGATACGGTTTTCCGAAACTTTTTCAGGTTTTGAGGCGGGAGGGACACCCGTGGAATCACAAAAGGATCCACCGTGTTTACTGTCTGCTGAAACTGAATTTTCGCCGTAAGGGCAAACAGCGGTTGCCGGTGCGTAATCCCTCTCCACTGGCCACGCCGGAAGCGCTAAACCAGAGCTGGTCTGTCGACTTTATGCATGATGCCCTGGTCTGTGGCCGTCGTTTTCGCACGTTCAATGTCGTTGATGACTTTAACCGTGAGGCGTTGTCGATTGAAATCGATCTGAATCTGCCAGCTCTGCGCGTGGTCCGTGTCCTCGACAGGATCGCGGCAAATCGCGGCTATCCGGTCATGTTACGCATGGATAATGGCCCGAAATTTATCTCACTGGCACTGGCTGAATGGGCAGAGAAACATGCAGTAAAACTGGAGTTTATCCAGCCGGGTAAGCCGACACAGAACGCTTTTATTGAGCGCTTGAACCGAACATACCGTACAGAAATACTCGATTTTTATCTGTTCAGAACGCTGAACGAAGTCCGGGAAATCACGGAGAAATGGTTATCAGAATATAACTGTGAACGCCCGCATGAGTCACTGAACAATATGACACCGGAGGAATACCGACAGCACCATTATTTGGCCGGGATCTCAAAAAATGCATGGAACTAAAATGGGTCTATTTACAACAAGAACACCCTCAGCCTGACCATGTTCGGCAAAGGGCTGTCATCGATGCTGAAAGAGTACGGACTCAATTACGCCAGGCGGCGAACAAATCAGGGGATGCAGACGAACCTTGCGCTCAAGGAAGAAAGCAACGCCGACTGGCTGCCCCGGTGCGATGAAACCACCGCGACATAACCTACCCGGAACGGCATCAGCCGGTCTTTTTTTATCTGAAATTCCGGAAAGTGAACAGTAAAGTGTTCACTGTTCACGGACTGTTTACCGTATATCACATTGAAATTAAAGATAAATAATGGTGAGTGAACAGTGTGAATAGTTTTCCGTAAAAAAAGTTTTTTTCGTAGTTTGAGCTTGTGCGAAAGATGAGTACATCCGCTCATGTGTATAGGGGTGTGTATATTATTGATGTGTTATATATTTTTAAAGCAATAAAAACATGCTGTTACGCATGTTTTTTGACTCCTGTGATCGCCAATTATCCTCCTATAGCCATTCGATACATCAAAAAATTCCGTTTAGTTCACTACCCCAGGAAAGTACCAAAATCATCCTAATTACATTAAAACAAAGCAATCCTATAAGGAATACTAACTTTTTTCACTAGAGTGTTTCTATCTCCATGATAGTCTATATGATTTAATTATAGACTTTCCCAGAGTGAATCACCCAACTCAATCAAAAAAGTAGTATATTGCGGCATGTTAGTATACCGGAAATAAAATTATCATATAATAGTCATTTTCAATTATTTTTAATACTGTGGTAATTTCCCATTATAGATATCATTAACAATGTTATTAATCTCTTTATATTTTATACCATACAATCCCGCATAATATTTACTTCCTTCTCCAGCAGGTTTAAAACTATAATCTTTAGTTTTAGCTGAAATATTCCTACTAATCACATGCATTGTTTCAACATATCCAAACCATTGTACTAATAAAACCTGTAATTGAAAAATAACTTTAACAAAGTTACTATCATGAATATATTCATTTAACCTCAAATAATGATGAGCAAGGACATTGTTAATCGATATATAGTCTGAGATTATTCTTTTTTCTTCTGAGTTAAATAATCTTTCAGATTTTATAAAGTCGTTATTAAATACAGTTATATTATCTATACCCTGAAGCCCCGGACTTTTTACTCCTTTACTCAAACCACCATTCTTAAGTATCTCAACCCAAAAATAAAACTCACTCTGTATACTATTTAAAATCAACTCACTTTTCTCAAACTGCGTTGATAAGTGGCGAATAACATTTAATTTATGTTTTTTCTCAGCTCTACAATTACTCCACCATGAGTATATAATTCCCAATAAAAAACCTGATAGAGTAAATATTGTGTTTATCAAAATATCCATAACTTCAATTACCTATAAAAACAGAAAGTAGGTTTATTAATTACTTTTACGTTCTAACCTCATCTTACAAGCCTCTTTCACCCACTTACTAAAATTCCCCTTTCCAGCAGTTTTCTCAATCTGTTCCAAAAGTTCATCTTCAAAACGGATGTTCTTTGTGGTGCTTTTGCTTCGATCGAAATTAGGTTTCTTTTTCTCTTGCATGGTAGGTACCACTCTGATTAAATGTGCATCCATATGGTACCTACCACATGAAACTTTAAAGTAAGCGACGCCCATAAGTGCGGCAACACTGATGAGCGTCTAACCACACCAACTATCAAGGAGTTGATTATGGCTGATTCGCATTCTACCCCAGACTTTGCCGTTTCCGGAACAGAGCGTCACCTGATTGTGGGATATCGCCCGCAAGGTCGGGACACCAGTACACCAAGTCCACCCTTTCCGGCAAGTGGTTACGTGCTGCGGGGTTCGATACCGGAAAGCGCTTCACGGTTAAGGTAATGGATGGCTGTATTGTCCTGCTGCCGCAGAGCGATAAGGAAGAAATGCTGAAAGCGGAGCTACTACAAATTCAGCAATCCTTTAAAAGCGTCAACAACACGCTTCATCTCGTCTGACGCCCAGAAATCTTCGCCTTCTTGATAGCCGCTCCCAAATGACGCCGGGTTAATCGACCGTCTAATGAAATTTAAGCTCTTCTGACATACTATGCGAACCAAAGCAGGTTAACCCGGAGGCTATATGGCAAATGAACACTTAACGTCGTCCCCGGCAGGTGAATTTGTTATGTTTGCCAGCGGTGATGGGAGAGTACGCGTTGAATGCCGCTTCGAGTCGGACACAATCTGGTTATCTCAAGCATCAATGGCTGATCTGTACGCTAAAGATGTGCGGACCATTAATGAGCATTTAATCAACATTTTTTCTGAGGGTGAGCTTGCTCAAAACTCAACCATCCGGAAATTCCGGATGGTTCGCCAGGAAGGAAAACGCCAAGTTTCCAGGGAGATAGAACACTATAACCTCGAAGCAATACTTGCCGTTGGCTATCGCGTTCGCTCCCCTCGCGGCACTCAGTTCCGCCAGTGGGCAACCCAGACGCTCCAGGAATATCTGATCAAAGGTTTTGTGATGGACGATGAGCGGCTGAAAAATCCGTCCGTTGGTTCATCGGCTGTACCCGATTACTTTGATGAGATGCTGGAGCGCATCCAAAATATTCGCGCCAGCGAACGCCGGGTTTATTTGCGGGTACGAGAGATATTTGCATTAGCCGCCGACTATCAACCATCGCTAAAAGAAACCGCGCAGTTTTTTCAAACCATCCAGAACAAGTTGCATTTTGCCTGTACCGGACATACCGCTGCTGAACTCATTCATCAGCGTGCTGACGCTAGCCAACCGCATATGGGACTGACCAGCTATAAAGGTGAAGAGGTGCATAAGGGGGACGTGACGGTGGCAAAAAATTATCTCTCTCAGGATGAGGTCAGCGAACTTAATCGCGTGGTTAACATGTGGCTGGATTTTGCCGAGGATCAGGCCCGTCGTCGTCGTCAGGTCTTTTTACGCGACTGGCAGGATAAGCTGGATCAGTTTCTGCAATTTAACGACCGCGAGGTTCTGCAAGGTGCAGGTAAAGTGAGTAAGCAAATGGCAGATGAAAAAGCACAGGCGGAATATAGTCAGTTTGCCGAGCAACAGCGGCGTTTAAAGGAAGCCGAGGGTGAGAAGGATATTGCTGCTTTGCTACAGTGGAAAACAGAGCCTAAAAAGTAGCACTGAGGATTCCAATTCTCACGAATAAAATCATTTGGCTAAACCTGTTTTATCTGCTGTGCTCACCTTTCTGCCGGGCGGCGCCTTGCCCGGCCTTACACGATGCGAGATTATCTTTGGGCCTGTGTAATTCCCACAGAGCTGCGCTGCATGGCGTTTAGTTATACAATCCCAACTTCTGTGATAGTTCACTCAGCTCACGCATCGCCTCCAGGCTTTTTTGTTTCCGCTGTTCCGCAGCCACCTTCTCCCGCACCAGCTCCGCCACCCTCTCCGGCTCCTCAGACGAAATCACCCGGCAATCGCATAATGCACAATATTCCCTAAAGCGCTGGCGGAACTTTATCTCTTCTTTTTCTTCGACCAGACCAAAGCCGCGCATCAGCTGGCGCGCGACCACTATGCGCGTAGCGATATCAATATCCTCTGAAGGCAATAGCAGGATGGAATACCCGGTCTGCCGCACAAGCTGTCGATTCCCGGCGACAATCTCCGGACAGACATCGGTGGCAAGAAATCCCGAGGAGAGCACCACCACTCGTTTTTCATGCGGATTCTCCGCCAGCAGGCGAGAGCATAGCGCGGCGTTATCACGCACATAACGTTCGTATCCATTACACTGAATATATTGTCGAATATTTAAAATCCGTTCGCAAAATTCGCTATCGAGATCGATAAGCTGGTAGCTCATCGCCTGCGCCAGCAGCGCTCCAACCGTGCTTTTTCCCACCCCGCCGGGGCCAATCAGAAATAGCGTATTCATCTTTATTCCTCGCGTCCGTGTGAAAGCATTATGTCAACAGAATACGCCAAATAATGCCGCGATCGCGGCCGTTTTTTGTTCACTTTCATCTCCCCAGCCAATCATTTCCATCCAATGTTTGCGTTATTCCCTTCACCTTTAAATCCTTACACTAACGGGATAACGTGGCTTAAAAAGGAGACCAATGATGACACCCGAACTCAAACACAGCTTCTCTATCACCATTCAGGTCGACAAACCGGTCATCGTTTCCCGCAGCCCGCAGAGCGGGAAACGTCAGCTGATCCCTATCCTCAGCGGAATCGTACGCGGTGAGCTCAACGGACACGTCTTACCCGGCGGCGTCGACAGCCAGATCATCGAGCCTGACGGCACCTGCCGCCTCTCCGCGCGCTATGCCTTACACGTGGAAGGAGGCACGGTATATATTGAAAACAACGGCATTCGCCGCCTACCCGAAGAGTATAAAGAACGTCTTTTTGGCGACGATATGCGCTTTTTTAGCGATATACCGCCGGAAGCGATCTATTTTCGTACCGTACCGACTTTCGAAGTGGATGCGCCGGCGCTGCGCTGGCTCACCACCTCGCTGTTTATCTGTTCCGGCGGCCGCTCCCAGGACGGCGTAACGCTCGATTTTTATCGCGTCCGCTGATTTTCACTTTTTCAATATAACTGTTATCGCCGCCGGGCCATTTTTCCCCCACGTGCCGCGGTCTATCCTCAATACATTCAAACGATGAACCTCATTCAAAACCGGAGAGTGTATGAAAGCGATCGCCATTACTCGCGCAGCGACCGAAGGCAGCAACATTCCTTTTTTAACCGACATCGAGCTGCCGCAGCCGGTTGCCGAGGGGCATGATCTGCTGGTTGAAGTGAAGGCCATTTCCGTCAACCCGGTGGATACCAAAGTCCGCGCCGGCTTTAACGCCGATACCCCGCGCGTGCTGGGCTGGGACGCGGTTGGCGTAGTTAAAGCCGTCGGCAGCGCGGTAACCCTGTTCGCCGCGGGCGATGAAGTGTGGTACGCCGGCGCGCTGGGCCGTCCGGGCAGCAACAGCGAGTTTCAGTTAGTGGACGAACGCATCGTCGCCCGCAAACCGCGTTCGTTGGATAACGCCGCCGCCGCCGCGCTGCCGCTCACCGCCATCACCGCATGGGAGCTGCTGTTCCACCGCCTTGGCGTAGAGGAAGGCGGCAACGCGGGCGACACGCTGCTGATCGTCGGCGCGGCGGGCGGCGTCGGTTCGATACTGACCCAGCTCGCCAGCAAGCTCACCGGTATGACGGTTATCGGCACCGCCTCGCGTCCGGAAAGCCAGAAATGGGTACGGGAAGCGGGCGCGCATCATGTTATCGATCACAGCAAACCGCTTGCTGAAGAGCTGGCGCGGATTGGCGTCAAAGCGGTAACCCACGTCGCCAGCCTGACCAATACCGACCAGCACTATCCGCAGCTGATCGCCGCTCTCGCACCGCAGGGCAAGCTGGCGCTAATCGACGATCCGCAAACCCTCGACGTGGTGCCGCTGAAGGCGAAAAGCATCTCCCTGCACTGGGAATTTATGTTTACCCGCTCAATGTTCGAAACGCCGGACATGATCGCCCAGTATCAGCTGCTGACCCGCGTGGCGGCGCTGATTGACGACAACACCATTAAGACCACCCTCGGCGAGCACTACGGCGCCATCACCGCCGCCAACCTGCAAAAAGCGCACGCGCAGCTGGAAACCGGGCGTTCGGTGGGCAAAATCGTGCTGGAGGGCTTTTAAGATGAGCGGCGAGGCGATTTCACTTCTCGCGGTGCTGACGGCGAAACCGGGCTACAACGACGCGCTGCGCCAGGCCCTGCGGGCGCTCCTGTTGCCCACGCGTCAGGAGCCGGGCAATCTTGATTACGCCCTGTTTCAGCTGCGCGATGCGCCGGATACGTTCTATATGCGCGAATCCTGGCGCAATCAGGAGGCTCTGGACGCGCATATCGCCCTGCCGCACTTCCAGGCTTTTATTGCGCAGATGGATAGCCTGCTTGCCGGGCCGCTGCGGCTGGATTATCTGACGCCCGTCGCGCCCTGATATTTTCTGCACTCCGTTTGCGGGGGTGAGCCCATCTTTAACCCTTTGAGCTCTCCCCCTCCCATCGCGCCTCAACCAGGCTACGCTTGATCCTGCCGCTCAAAAAACGCTCTCCCCCTCCGTTTTATTCAACGCCATTATGTAGAAGAGGTTTTGCTATGCAAATCAACGCTATTGGAACGAATTCGGCCAGCCAGCCGTTGGGGTCTATGGCCATCACCCGCCGCGAGCCGGGGCCGGATGATGTGCAGATCGCCATTGATTATTGCGGCGTCTGCCACTCGGATGTGCACCAGGCGCGCTCCGAGTGGGCAGGGACGCTCTATCCCTGCGTACCGGGTCATGAAATCGTCGGCCGGGTGACCGCCGTGGGCAGCCGCGTCTCCGGTCACGCCGTTGGCGATTTGGTGGGCGTCGGCTGTATGGTCGATAGCTGTAAAGAGTGCGAGGAGTGCCGGGACGGGCTGGAAAACTACTGTGATCATATGGTGCTCACCTATAACGGCCCGACGCAGGATGCGCCCGGCCACACGCTCGGCGGTTACTCCCAGCAGATCGTTGTTCATCAGCGCTACGTGCTGCGCATATCCCATCCCAAAGAACAGCTGGCCGCCGTCGCGCCGCTGCTGTGCGCGGGTATCACGACCTACTCGCCGCTTCGCCACTGGAACGTTGGGCCGGGCAAAAAAGTCGGCATCGTGGGCATCGGCGGGCTGGGGCATATGGGCATCAAGCTGGCCCACGCCATGGAGGCCCACGTGGTGGCCTTTACTACCTCGGAATCCAAGCGTGACGCGGCGCGAGAGCTGGGCGCGGACGAAGTGGTGGTCTCGCGCAACGAAAACGAAATGGCCGCCCATCTGAAAAGCTTCGACTTTATACTTAACACCGTGGCGGCGCCGCATAACCTCGATGCCTTCACCACCCTGCTCAAACGCGACGGCACCATGACGCTGGTGGGCGCGCCCGCTACGCCGCATCCCTCGCCGGAAGTGTTTAATCTGATCTTCCGCCGCCGGTCAATTGCCGGATCGATGATCGGCGGCATCCCGGAAACTCAGGAGATGCTCGATTTCTGCGCCGAGCACGGCATCGTCGCCGATATTGAGCTGATTCGCGGCGACCAGATTAACGAGGCCTGGGAGCGGATGATTAAAGGCGACGTGAAATACCGTTTCGTCATCGACAGCGCCACGCTCGGCGGCTAAGCCCGGCGACGAAAGGTGCGCCGCCACTCCACCGGGCTGACGCCAAAGCGCGCTTTAAACTGCTGACGCCAGGTTACGGCGGAGCGATAGCCCACTTCCTCCGCCACCTGCCCGACGGGTAAATCCCCGGCCTCCAGCAGGATCTGGCTGCGCCGCAGGCGCTCGGCGGCCAGCCAGTCGGCAATGCCCATACCGGTCGCTTTGGCGAAATGGCGGGTCAGGGTACGGCGGCTCATCGCCGCCACCTGCGCCAGCGAATCGAGATTATGCGATTCGCGGATATGCTGCTGAAGATACTCAAGCAGACCGTTTATCCGCGCGTCGCGGGTGTTTTTCGGTACCGGCTGAGCGATAAACTGCGCCTGTCCTCCCTCCCGGTGCGGCGGGACGATCATCCGCCGGGCGATCTGATTGGCGGCAAGGCTGCCGAAGCGCTGGCGAATGAGATACAGGCAGCAGTCGAGCGCCGCCGCGGTGCCCGCCGAGGTGATGATCCCCTCATCGTCAACGTACAGCGCGTTGATATCCAGCCGCACCTGCGGAAACAGGTGCTGAAAATCCTGCTCAAACTCCCAGTGGGTCGCCGCACGCCTGCCATCCAGCAGCCCGGCGTAGCCGAGCACAAACGCCCCGAGACACAGGCCGACGATCTGCGCACCGTTGTTACGCGCGCGAACCAGGCCGTCAAGCAGCGGCTGCGGTGGACGCTGATTCACCGCCCCCTAGTAAGGCACCACCACAATATCCGCCTGCTCCAGAGTGGAAAAATCGCCGCTGGCGTTCAGCGCAAAGCCGTCGCGAGCGTTCAGCAGCCCGGGGTGTTCGGCGCAAATATGCAGGTTAAAGCGTTTGGTTTCCGAGACCGTATCGCCAAACAGCATACAGGGCACCGAGTAGTGAAACGGACTAAACCCGTCCACCGCCACAATCGCCACTTCCGTCAGTTTCATCGCCCGCTCCGCTTCTAAAAGACCATACTTTCCCCATCCTGCGGGATGCTGACCGCCCCGGCAATCTGATTGTCAGCCACGTACTGGCGCAGCTCATCGCGGCTCAGCAGACAGTGGTTCACCGCTTCCATATGGCTGGCGACGATTTTGGCTTCCGGTAGGGTGAAGTGCGCCTTCAGCACATCCTCTTTGCCCATGATGATCGGCCCAAAACCGATGACGTGCGCATACCCGGCATTCAGCACCACCACCTCAGGGCGCAGCCTGAGCATGTCGGCTTCCACTTCATCGCGCCAGATAGAGTCCCCCACCAGCCACAGGGTTTTCTCCTGCGGATGGCGCAGCACCACGCCGCAGGCTTCGCCCAGGCGCTCGGCCATTGCCGGCACCGCATAGGTGCGGTCGCTGCCGTGCTGGCCCGAGGTGGTTTTTACCAGCGCAACGTCAGCAAACGCGCTGTCCTCAGAGAGCAGACGAATATCGCGAAAGCCCTGCCCGCGCAGTAGCTGTCCGTCGGCCTCATGCTGGACGTAAACCGGCAGGGTTTTGGGGATCGCGGCGATCGCCGCTTCGTCCCAGTGATCCTGATGGGTGTGGGTAACAATCACGGCATCCACGTCAACGATCGCTTCGATGGAAAAAGGCAGATCCACCAGCGGGTTACGCAATTCGCTGCGCGCGGTACCGGCAAAGCCCGCCCAGGCGCCTTTGGCAGAAAGCATCGGGTCAATGAGAAACTTTTTACCCGCATAATCAATAAGCTGGGTGGCATTACGCACATGGGTGATTTTCATGATGTTCATTCCTCTTCGCGGTCATCTGCTGAACATCGTACGTCCCACAAGCCTGGCGCAATATGGGCGTTTGGGCAATGAACGATGAAATCGGGCCAATCTGCGACGGTTGCCATCGCCGCCCGGCTATGGTGTGCTGAAGGCTCATTTTTCAGAAACAGTGGCGACGATGAAGAAGAAACTCACCTCCGACGACCTGCATGATGCCGAAGTTCTGGCGCATTGTCCGTGGTTCAGTATGCGCAAGGTTGGGATTGATATGGCGCCCGGCGATCGGCGGGATTTTTACTCTATTCACTACCCGCACCCGGCGGTAGGGATTGTGGCGATGCAGGATGACAAAGTGCTGCTGATTCGCCACTACCGTTACCTGATCGATCGGGTGGTATGGGCAATTCCTTCCGGCGGCGTCGATGAAGGCGAAGACCCGCGCGAGGCGGCCCTGCGGGAGCTGCGAGAAGAGACCGGCTGGCAGGCGCAGCACGCTGAAGAAATTATCCGCTATAACCCCTCCTACGGCAGCAGCGATCAGCTGTTTATTACCTGGCTGGCCCGCGATTTGGCCTGGGTGGGAATGGATGAAGACCAGGACGAAGTGATGGAAACGGGCTGGTTTACCCTCGAAGAGATAGGCCAGATGATCGCCCGCGGCGATATGCCGGACGGGCTATCGCTGGTGCCGCTGCTGCATCTGATGGCGCAGCGGCGTACCGGTTTAGCGTAGCGGCTTCAGCATTCGCCAGCGGAACCATAGCTGAGCGACGAGGATCAGCAGGCCGCCGATAATTTTCTGCAGCGGTAGCTGTTCGCCGTACCACAGCGCCGCGGCAATCACCGTCAGCAGCGGCTCCAGCACCATAATAATCGCCGCGCTGGCGACCGCCGCGTACTTCTGCCCCTTCATTTGCAGGCCGAAGCGCAGGCTGGTGGCGATAACGATACTGGCGAGCAGCCAGCCGAAGGTCGGCAGCGTAAACGGCTGATCCCAGCTTTCGACGGCGGCGGAGACCCCCAGTCCAACAATCCCGGTAATGCCGAGCTGCACGGTGGTCAGCGGGATTAGCGGCACCTCGCGGGCGCTTTTGCTGGTGTAGCAAAACCAGATCGACTGCACCAGCGCGGTCAGCAGAAACCAACCCTGGCTGGGGTGAAACGCAATCGGCATATGCAGGCTGAGCAAGCCGAGACCGACAACCGCTATCGGCAGGCACTCCCAGTAGGCCCGCGCCGGCCTCGCCTTCATCATCACCCAGGCGGTAAGCGGCACGAACAGCATCGACAGGCTCATGATAAACGCCCCTTCGCCCAGCGACGGGGTCGTCGATACCGAGTAGATCCACAGGCACAGGTTTAAGGCAAACCACAGACCGCTGATTATAATGCGCGGCCAGTGCTCCCTGCCGACGCGAAAGCCGCGGCAGAAAGGCAGCAGCAGCAGCGCGGCGAAGAAAAAGCGCAGACCGAGGAAAGCGAAAACCGGCATACCGGCAATCGCTTCCCGGGAAAAAATCCATCCGCAGGCGGCGATAACCGTCGCGGCTATGAGCAGCAAATCAGCCTGGCGTTGCCGGGTCATCGCCACGTCTCCTTGTGTGAGTGATTACCAGCCGGGCACCGCGCCGCCGTTAAAGATCGTCTCCGCCGCTTTCGCCACTTCCGGCGACTGGTAGGAGTGGATAAACGCTTTGACGTTTTCCGCGTCTTTGTTGTCTTCGCGGGTCACGATGATGTTCACATAGGGCGAGTTTTTATCTTCAATAAAGATACCGTCGCGCACCGGGGAAAGGCCCGTTTGCTGCAGGTAGGTGGTGCTGATGATCGCTACGTCGACCTTCGGGTCGTCGATAACGCGCGGCAGTTGCGCCCCTTCCAGCTCCATTATTTTCAGGTTATGCGGGTTGTCGGTGATATCGACCGCCGTCGGCAGCAGGCCGGTGCCCGCTTTGAGGGTAATCAGCTTTTCCTGCTGGAGCAGAAGCAGCGCGCGGCCCAGGTTGGTCGGGTCGTTCGGTATGGCAATCGTCGCGCCGTCTTTCAGCTCGGTGACGGATTTAATTTTGCGCGAGTAGCCTGCCATCGGGAAGACGAAGGTGTTGCCTACCGCTACCAGGTGATAGTTGTGGGCTTTATTATCCTGTTCGAGGAACGGGCGATGCTGGAAGACGTTGGCGTCCAGATCGCCGGCGTTGGTGGACTCATTGGGCAGCAGCGAGCCGCTAAAACCCACCAGCTCAACGTCGAGGCCATATTTCTCTTTGGCCACTTTCTTCGCCACTTCCGCCACATCCTGTTCCGCGCCGTTAATCACGCCGACTTTAATGTGTTTCGCATCGCTGCCCTTCTGGTCGCAGCCCGCCAGCAGCAGGCCCGCCAGCACCACGGCGGCGGCTGTCCGTAAACGCAATTTCATTGTTATCACCCCGTCAGTCCATAGAAGATCGTTATTATTTTTTCGTCTGAAACTATAACGACTTTGTGGGGAGGTTTTAAACGCAAAAACCGCAACCGGAAATAAAATCATCTTCCCCCTTTCTCCCGGGGGCGGCGCGATGCGCCTGCCCGGGCTACGGATTCACCGCCGGCTGCGATCGAGTAGCCCGGACAGGTGCGCAGCGCCGCCTCCGGGGATCTCTTCAACGGTGAGGCTCGTTCCGCAGAACAGCGCCTTACAGCCCCAGCTCACTCAGCCCCGGGTGATCGTCCGGACGACGGCCCTGGGGCCAGTGAAACAGACGCTCGCTTTCGGTTATCGGCAGATCGTTGATGCAGGCGTAGCGCGTCTGCATCAGGCCGTGCCGATCAAACTCCCAGTTTTCGTTGCCGTATGAACGAAACCAGTTGCCGCTGTCGTCGTGCCACTCATAGGCAAAGCGTACCGCAATACGATTATCGCTCCACGCCCACAGTTCCTTAATCAGCCGGTACTCCAGCTCTTTACGCCATTTGCGCTGCAGGAAGTCGATAATCTGCGTTCTGCCGTGAACAAATTCGCTGCGGTTACGCCATTCGCTATCGACGGTATAGGCCAGCGCGACCTTAGCGGCATCGCGGCTGTTCCAGCCATCTTCAGCGGCACGGACTTTTTGCGCAGCACTCTCGCGGGTGAACGGCGGCAGAGGCGGACGTTGTTCGGTCATCATGAATCTCCTGTATGAATACGCTGCTGCAGACGCTGATTTTCCCGCTCCAGCTCGTCAATGCGCTGTTGCAGCGTCTGGCTATACTCCGCCACCTGTCGGGCGGTGTAGCGCGGAGTAATATGCTGCGGGCAGTTCCAGTCAAAAGCCTGTAAGCGGAAACGATAAATGCGCTCAATCCGGGCCCGATAGTTCTCCGGCGCCACCCGCGCCAGCAGCTGCGGGTCGGCCTCCCCCGCCACTACCTCTACGGTGGCGTAGATTTTCAGCCTGGCACGCCGCGGGTAATCCATCAAAAACAGACAGGCTCGATTGCTGCCGCGCAGGTTGCCGGTGGTGATGTACTGGCGATTACCGGAAAAATCCGCCATCGCCAGGGTGGTTTCATCCAGCAGATGCAGAAAGCCCACCGGACCGCCGCGATGCTGAACATAGGGCCAGCCGGTTTGCGAAAGGGTGGCCAGATAGAAGCTGTCGCGGGTGACAATCATCGCCTCCTCGCTGGCGCCGAAGCGCTCACCCCGGCGCTGGCGATGCGGCGCCTGCCACAGCTCATCGCTGCCCATTTCATGCTGGACATCCATCACGTCCGGCGTCATGGCGATATCAAGAAATTCTGCTGGCATAGATCCTCCCGATGCGTTGCGGCGTAACTCATCATGGACTGTGCTGGCAGAAAAGATAATAGTGGGAATATGACAATCATCTTTCCGTAAAACGGGATAATTATGGACCGACTTAGCGCGATGGCGCTGCTGGTAAAAGTGACCGAACTCGGCAGCATGTCGGGGGCTGCGCGGGCGCTAAATATGCCCCTGACTACCGTCAGTCGCCAGATTGGCGAACTGGAAAATACCCTCGGCGTACGCCTGATGATCCGCACTACGCGCAAGCTGACGCTGACCGATGCCGGCGTCGATTATGTCGCCGCCGTGCGGCGCATTCTGGAAGAGGTAGAGCGCGCCGAGCGCCAGGCGGCGGGTGAATATCAGGAGCCAAAAGGCGAACTGGTTCTCTCAGCCCCAACCATGTTTGGACGCCTGCATGTTTTACCGATAGTCGCCCATTTTCTCGCTCGTTACCCGCAGATTCGCGTCCGTTTGCTGCTCAGCGACCGCAATGCCGACCTGGTGGGCGACCATATTGACTTAGCGGTACGTATCGGCCCGCTACCGGACAGCGGGATGGTGGCCACCCGGCTGGGCGAGATGCGCATCGTGACCTGCGCCCACCCGGCATTGTTGGAAAAATACGGCATACCACAACGCCCGCGCGAGCTGGCCGCGCTACCGATCATTGGTATTGAATCACCGATGCCTTACCGCGGCTGGCGCTTTCACGCCGAAGAGGCGGAGGACCGGCTGGTGGTGCTGCAGCCGGTGCTGTCACTGACCACGCCGGAGAGCGCCGCCGAGGCTGCCCGCCAGGGAGTCGGCGTGGCCCGACTGCTGCATTACCAGGCGATCGATGGCCTGGCCCGCGGCGAATTACGGATGATCCTGCAAGCGATGGAGCCGGAACCTGTGCCGGTGCACCTGCTGTACACCTCCCGGGATCTGGCTCCGCTCAAGCTGCGTAAATTTATCGATTTTGCCACACCGGCACTGCGCCAGGCGCTGTTACGTATTGCCGCCGCCGTCTAGCCTGCGGTGGTTTTTAACGGCGCTTCTTTCAGGAACCAGGAGAGCGCGAACGCTACCGCCATAATGCAGGCGGCCATCAGAAACGCCGCATGAATAGCGGACCCAAAGGCATCCAGGTAATCGAGGCGAATCTCCGCCGGAAGATTCTGCACCGCCGCCGGGTTCAGCGCCCTCGGCAGCTGCGCGCCTTCCGGCAGCAGGCGCTGGAGATTGCTTTGCAGCACATGCGTAAACACCGCTCCAAATAGCGCCACGCCGATGGAACCGCCAATCGATCGAAACAGCGTGACCCCGGAGGTCGCCACGCCGTACATCTGCGCGGGCATCGCGTTCTGCACCGCCAGCACCAGCACCTGCATCACCAGCCCCAGGCCCGCCCCCAGCACCCCGGTAAACAGGTACAACTGCCACATCGCGGAGTGAATAGTGATGCGCGTCAGCAGCACCATGCCGATGACCCCCAGCAGAGTGCCGATAATCGGAAAAAGGCGATACTTGCCGGTGCGGCTGATAATGCGCCCGCTGATGATTGACGTCAGCAGCAGGCCACCCATCAGCGGAATTAACTGCAGGCCCGCCTCGGTCGGCGTCGCCTCTTTGACCACCTGTAAATAGAGCGGCAGAAAGGTCACCGAGCCAAACAGCGCCATGCCGATAACAAAGCCAATCAGGCTGCACAGCAAAAAGCTGCGGTTGCGGAACAAGGAGAGCGGAATAATCGGCTCGCTGGCCAGCCGCTCTTCATGAATAAAGCCAACGATCCCGACCAGACCAAACGCCAGGATGCACCACAGCTGCGGGTCGCTCCACGCGCGGACGCTGCCGCCCTCGGAGGTAAACAGGATGATGCACAGCAGCGCCATGCTGAGATAGATCGCTCCCAGCCAGTCGATCTGATGCTGGCTGCGTTTGTTGCTGCTGTGAAAAACCGCACCGATCACCAGCAGCGCAAACAGCCCCAGCGGCAGGTTGATATAAAAAATCCACCGCCAGGAGGCGTGCTGCACCAGGAAGCCGCCAATTAACGGCCCGATGACCGTCGCCAGGCCAAAGACGCCGCCAAACAGTCCCTGATAGCGGCCGCGTCTGGCGGGAGGGATAACGTCAGCCACCGCCGCCATACTGATCACCATCAGGCCGCCGCCGCCCAGCCCCTGCAGGCTGCGCATCAGCACCAGTTGGGTCATATTTTGCGCCAGCCCGCAAAGAACGGAACCGGCAAGAAACAGTACAATCGCCACCTGCAGGACAATTTTGCGCCCGAACAGATCGCCAAATTTGCCATACAGCGGCACCGCGATGGTCGAACTCAGGATATAGGCGGTGACCACCCAGGAAAGCTTATCCAGCCCGCCAAGTTCACCGACGATGGTCGGCAGCGCGGTGGAGACGATGGTCTGATCCAGCGCCGAGAGCAGCATCACCAGCAGCAGGGCGCTGAAGAGCAGGCGGATCGAGGGTACCGCCGGTTGGGTGGCGACTTCAGATGTCATAGCATCACTCGCTTGAAATTAATTAAATGCATAATTAATATTTAGGGAAATGATGAATCTGGTCAAGGGATCGCCACAAGATGTCAGCACAAAAAGACAACGAAGCGCCGCGTCGTCCCGGTCGTCCGCGCGGGCAAAAATCCGGCTCCGCCAACCGCGAACAGCTGATGGATATTGCCCTGGCGCTGTTTGCACGCCACGGGATCGCCCGAATTTCGCTGAACGCCATTGCTAAAGAGGCGGGGGTGACGCCCGCGATGCTGCACTACTACTTCAGCTCGCGCGAAGCGCTGGTGGAAAAGCTGGTTGAAGAGCGCTTTATGCCGCTACGCAGCGAGATCGGACAGATTTTTGTCGCGCACGGCGACGATCCGGTCACCGCCTTTACGTTGCTCATTAAAACCCTGGCGACCATGGCGGAGAAAAACGCGTGGTTCGCGCCGCTGTGGATGCAAGAGATCATCGGCGAGATGCCGGTGCTGCGCCAGCATATGCACGCGCGTTTTGGCGATGAGAAGTATCATAAGATGCTGGAGACGGTGCGCCGCTGGCAGCGGGAGGGCAAGCTTAATCCGGCGCTCTCCCCGGAGCTGCTGTTTACCACTCTGATAAGCCTGGTGCTGGTGCCGTTCTCCCGCACCCACACCGATCCGCGGTTAAAATCGGTAGACCGGGAGATGATTGTCAGCCATGCCCTGGCGTTGACAGACAATGGCATCGGCGGCTAATTCCCCCCGGCTCGCGCTGCGCTTAGCCGGGCTACAGGTTTATAACCGTCTGCGGTTGAGTAGCGCGGATAAGCGCAGCCGCCATCCGGGGGATTTAACCCGGTTCACAGCCGTCTGCAATTGGGTAGCCCGGACAGGCGCACAGCGCCGCCTCCGGGATGGTCTCCTGAAGCCAGATTTACAAGACTTTCGATAAATAATGGCGCTGCATACCCGCGTGCGGAAAATCCGGCAGCGACATCTGCAGCTGATAGCCCAGCTTCTGATAAAACGGCAGCGCCTGAAAGCTGAACGTATCCACCAGCATATGGCTGCAGCCACGCGACCGCGCCTGAGATTCCGCTTCATACATCAGCTCGCTGCCCAGGCCGCTGCCGCGCGAAGCTTCGCTGACCCACAAATACTCAATGCACAGCCAGCTGCCTTTGCGTTTGGCAATCAACCCGCCGCGCATCGCGCCAGCTTCATCGCGTGAATAAACGCCCAGCTCGCCGAACTGAGCCGGGTCGAGAAAGCGCAAATTGTATTCCCGCAGGCCCGCCAGCAGCTCTTCTTGATCGGTAGGATTAATGTTCTCTGTTATTATTAATGCCATTGATTATCTCCATTTTTTATTTTTCACAGACCATTCACCACCCTACTTTCACAAAATATCCTTTTTTTCTCCATTATTTCCTGACTAAATTCCCTGCACTAAATTTTGTGTAAAAAATCTTCCCATCATTCGGTTCAGACGTATAATGGAAAAAATGAGAACGATCATTCTCATCATCTTAAACCATGGAGAAACCCGTGATAAATAGCCTGTAGCAGGCATGACTACTCGGTTCAGAGCCTGTAACCGCCGTCTGATGCCGTATTCGCCGCACAGGAAAATCTCGGAAAAACCGCGCAATCAATAGCGGTATTCACCGAGTTATTTACTGCAAACAGGAATATTTATTTCCCACTTTGTTATTTGTGCTTGCCCGGAGATGCATCATCGCCCGGCCCATCACCCCGCCAGTGAATTTGCGGGGCGGACGTCGTTCATCCTGAGAAAATATAATGAAATACACTATAGCCCCCATCGCAGCAGCATTATTTCTCCTTAGCGGGTGCGATAATGCGCAAACCTCCTCCCCGCAGCAGATGACGCCGGAAGTCGGCGTCGTCACTCTGCAGGGGCAACCTGTCCCGGTGGTAAGCAGCCTGACCGGACGCACCACCGCCTCGCTTAGCGCTGAAGTTCGCCCGCAGGTGGGCGGGATCGTGCAAAAACGCCTGTTTACCGAAGGCGATATGGTCAAAGCCGGACAGGCGCTGTACCAAATCGACCCGTCAAGCTATCGAGCAACGTTTAACGAAGCCGCCGCATCGCTGAAACAGGCCCAGGCGCTGGTGACCGCCGACTGTCAAAAAGCCCAGCGCTATGCGGTGCTGGTCAAAGATAACGGCGTCTCCCGTCAGGACGCCGATGACGCAATAGCGACCTGTAATCAGGATAAAGCCAGCGTCGAGTCGAAAAAAGCGGCGCTGGAAAGCGCGCGTATCAACCTGAACTGGACCACCGTGACCGCGCCGATTGCCGGGCGCATCGGGATCTCATCCGTCACGCCGGGGGCGCTGGTATCCGCCGATCAGGACACCGCGCTGGCGACGATCCGCGGCCTGGATACGATGTACGTCGATCTCACCCGATCCAGCGTCGATCTGCTGCGCCTGCGTAAGCAAAGCCTGGCGAGCAACAGCGATACGCTCAACGTGACCCTGACCCTTGAAGATGGCAGCACCTACAGCGAAAAAGGCCGCCTGGCGCTGACCGAAGTGGCGGTAGATGAATCGACCGGATCGGTCACGCTGCGCGCGGTCTTCCCCAATCCGCAGCATGTGCTACTGCCCGGTATGTTCGTTCGCGCCCGCATAGACGAAGGCATTATGAACGATGCGATCCTCGCCCCGCAGCAGGGCATCACCCGCGATGCCAAAGGCGATGCCACCGCGCTGGTGGTTGACGCTAATAACAAGGTTGAACAGCGCAGCGTGGAAACCGGCGAAACCTACGGCGACAAATGGCTCATCGTCAACGGCCTGAAGAGCGGCGACAGGTTGATTGTCGAAGGAACCGGCAAAGTGGCGCCGGGCCAGCAGGTCAAAGCCGCCGAAGTCAAAAATGACGGAGGCAACGCCTGATGTTCTCCCGTTTCTTCGTGCGACGCCCGGTCTTCGCCTGGGTTATCGCCATTCTGATTATGCTCGCCGGGATTCTGGCTATCCGCACCCTGCCGGTCGCCCAGTATCCTGACGTCGCGCCGCCGGCGATAAAAATCTCCGCCACCTACACCGGGGCCTCTGCGGAAACCCTGGAAAACAGCGTCACCCAGGTGATTGAGCAGCAGCTCACCGGACTGGATAACCTGCTCTACTTTACATCCACCAGCAGCTCCGACGGCTCGGTCAGCATTACCGTCACGTTCGAGCAGGGTACCGATCCGGATACCGCCCAGGTTCAAGTGCAGAACAAAGTGCAGCAGGCGGAATCCCGTCTGCCGAGCGAAGTTCAGCAGTCTGGCGTAACGGTGGAGAAATCGCAGAGCAGCTTCCTGCTGATCCTCGCGGTGTATGACAAAAACAACAAAGCCACCAGCTCCGATATCTCCGACTGGCTGGTCAGCAACATGCAGGATCCGATGGCGCGTATAGAAGGCGTCGGCAGTCTGCAGGTGTTCGGCGCCGAATACGCCATGCGCATCTGGATGGACCCGACCAAACTGGCCTCCTATTCGCTGATGCCATCCGATGTGCAATCGGCTATAGAGGCGCAGAACGTACAGGTGTCCGCCGGTAAAATCGGCGCGCTACCCGCCTCCAACGCGCAGCAGCTCACCGCCACGGTACGCGCTCAGTCGCGGCTGCAAACCGTCGCCCAGTTCAAAGAGATTATCGTCAAGAGCAAGAGCGACGGTTCGGTGGTGCGCCTGAGCGACGTCGCCCGCGTTGAAATGGGCAGCGAAGATTACACCGCTTCCGCCAATCTTAACGGCCATCCGGCTGCGGGGATCGCGGTAATGATGGCGCCGGGCGCTAACGCCCTGAATACCGCGACGCTGGTAAAAAACAAGATTGCCGAGTTCCAGCGCCAGATGCCGCAGGGCTACGATATCGCTTACCCGAAAGACAGCACCGAGTTCATCAAAATCTCGGTGGAGGATGTGATTCAGACGCTATTCGAGGCGATAATCCTCGTGGTCTGCGTGATGTATCTGTTCCTGCAAAACTTCCGCGCCACGCTGATCCCGGCGGTGGCGGTTCCGGTCGTACTGCTGGGCACCTTCGGCGTGCTGGCGCTGTTCGGCTACTCGATCAACACCCTGACGCTATTTGCGATGGTGCTGGCGATAGGCTTGCTGGTGGATGACGCCATCGTGGTGGTGGAAAACGTCGAGCGTATCATGCGCGACGAGGGGCTGCCCGCCCGCGAAGCCACCGAAAAATCGATGGGTGAAATCTCCGGCGCGCTGATCGCCATTGCCCTGGTGCTCTCGGCGGTATTTCTGCCGATGGCCTTCTTCGGCGGCTCAACCGGGGTGATTTATCGCCAGTTTTCAGTGACCATTATCTCGGCGATGATGCTCTCGGTAGTGGTCGCCTTAACCTTAACCCCGGCGCTGTGCGGCGCGCTGCTGAGCCATTCGAAACCGCATACCAAAGGTTTCTTCGGCGCCTTTAACCGCCTGTGGGGACGCACCGAGCAGGGCTATCAGCATCGTGTTGTCGGCGGCCTGCGTCGCTCGGCGATGATGATGGGCGCTTTTGCCCTGATTTGCGGCGGCATGGCGCTGGCGATGTGGAAATTGCCGGGCAGCTTCCTGCCGACGGAGGATCAGGGCGAAATCATGGTCCAGTACACGCTGCCCGCCGGAGCAACGGCGGTACGCACCGCCGAGGTTCGCCGCCAGGTCACCGACTGGTTCCTGACAAAAGAGAAAGCCAATACCGACGTGATCTTTACCGTTGACGGCTTTAGCTTTAGCGGCAGCGGACAAAACGCCGGGATGGCCTTCGTGTCGCTGAAAAACTGGTCCGAACGTAAAGGCGAAGAAAATACCGCTCAGGCCATCGCCCTGCGCGCCACCAAAGAGCTCGGCAGCATTCGCGACGCCACCCTGTTCGCCATGACCCCGCCGTCGGTAGATGGACTGGGGCAGAGTAACGGTTTCACCTTCGAACTGATGGCCAGCGGCGGCACCGATCGCGACAGTCTGATGAAAATGCGCAGCCAGCTGTTGGCCGCGGCGAATCAAAGTTCCGAGCTGCAGTCGGTACGCGCCAACGATTTGCCGCAAATGCCGCAGCTGCAGGTGGATATCGATAATAACAAAGCCGTGTCGCTCGGGCTGTCGTTAAGCGATGTCACCGATACTCTTTCCAGCGCCTGGGGGGGGACCTACGTTAACGACTTTATCGATCGCGGTCGCGTGAAGAAGGTCTATATCCAGGGCGAAAGCGACGCCCGCGCCGTGCCGTCCGACCTCGGTAAATGGTTCGTACGCGGCAGCGATGACAGCATGACGCCGTTCTCCGCCTTCGCCACCACCCGCTGGCAATACGGCCCGGAGAGCCTGGTGCGCTACAACGGCTCCGCCGCCTTTGAAATCCAGGGCGAAAACGCCAGCGGCTTCAGCTCCGGCGCGGCAATGGACAAGATGGAAGCCCTGGCCAATGACCTGCCGGCCGGTACCACCTGGGCATGGAGCGGCATGTCGCTGCAGGAAAAACTCGCCAGCGGCCAGGCGATGAGCCTCTACGCCATCTCGATTCTGGTGGTCTTCCTGTGCCTCGCGGCGCTGTATGAGAGCTGGTCGGTACCGTTCTCGGTGATCATGGTGATCCCGCTTGGGCTGCTCGGCGCGGCGCTGGCGGCATGGATGCGCGGTCTGAACAATGACGTTTACTTCCAGGTGGCGCTGTTAACCACTATCGGCCTGTCGTCGAAGAACGCCATCCTGATCGTCGAATTCGCCGAATCGGCGGTGGAAGAGGGCTATTCCCTGTCGCGTGCCGCCATGCGCGCCGCGCAGACCCGCCTACGACCTATTGTGATGACCTCGCTGGCGTTTATTGCCGGGGTGCTGCCGCTGGCGATCGCCACCGGAGCCGGGGCCAACAGCCGCGTGGCGATCGGTACCGGGATTATCGGCGGAACCCTGACCGCGACGCTGCTGGCGGTGTTCTTCGTGCCGCTGTTCTTTGTGCTGGTGAAACGCTTCTTCACCCGCCATCGTTCTTCTCAGGAGTAAGTTATGTTTCGTTTTACCTTAGTCTTTGTTGCGCTCCTGACGGCGGGCTGCGTCTCTCTCGATCCGAACTATGAGCGCCCGGCCGCGCCTGTGCCGGCGACTCTGCCGGGCAGCCACGGCGAGGCAACCGCGGTGGTCAGCGACTGGCAGCAGGTAGTGAATGACGCCCGCCTCAAAAAAGTGGTGAACATCGCGTTAACCAGCAACCGCGACGTGCAAAAAGCGCTGGCCGACATCGAAGCCGCGCGCGCCCAGTTTGGCGAAACCCGCGCCTCGCTGTTTCCGACCCTCGACGCCGAGCTGAGCCATACCCGCAGTAAAACGGTGGCCAGCGGTCTCACCTCGTCAGCGGAAGCCGACGGCGCGGTTTCCAGCTTCGAGCTGGATCTGTTTGGTAAGAACCAAAGCCTGACGCGCGCGGCGCGGGAAACCTGGCTTGCCAGCGAATTCACCGCTCAGAATACGCGTCTGACGATGATTGCCGATCTGACCACCGCGTGGATAACCCTCGCCGCGGACAACAGCAATCTGGCGCTGGCGCAGGAAACCATGGCCAGCGCGGAGAACTCGCGCAACATCGTCACCCGCCAGATGGAAGTCGGCACCGCCTCAGCTGGCGACCTGAGCGATGCGGAAAGCGTTTATCAGCAGGCGCGCGCCAGCGTCGCCAGCTACCGCACGCTGGTGGCGCAGGATAAAAACGCGCTCAACCTGCTGGCCGGAGAAACCGTGCCGGATAGCCTGCTGCCCGGCACCCTTGAAAGCCTTGGCGATCGTAGTATCACCCTGGTGCCGGCGGGCGTCTCTTCATCGGTACTGCTGCGCCGCCCGGATATCCAGGAAGCGGAGCATAATCTGAAGAGCGCTAACGCCGATATCGGCGCGGCGCGGGCCAACTTCTTCCCGTCCATCTCGTTGACCGCCAGCGCCGGGGTCGGCAGCGACTCGCTCTCGTCGCTGTTCAGCCACGGCATGCAGGTGTGGTCATTCGCGCCGTCCATCAGCCTGCCGCTGTTTACCGGCGGCAGCAACCTGGCGCAGCTGCGCTACGCTGAAGCGGAGAAAAAGGGTCTGATCGCCACCTATGAGAAGACCATTCAGAGCGCCTTTAAGGATGTCGCCGACGCGCTGGCGCGCCGGGAAACGCTCAGCGAACAGCTGGACGCGCAGAATAAATACGTCGCGGCGGAGCAGAAATCGCTGAATATTGCGATGAAGAGCTATCAGGCCGGGGTCGGAGATTATCTGTCGGTGCTGACCGCCCAGCGAACGCTGTGGTCGGCGCAGGCCACGCTGATCTCCCTCCAGCAGACCGATCTGGAAAACCGCATTACCCTCTGGCAGTCGCTGGGAGGCGGCGCCAGCTAACACTTTTGCCGGGCGGCAACGCCCGGTTTGATGACAAGGAGCCCGTTGATATGTCCCGAATTTCTCTCTCCTGGGTCGTGGTTCTCGGTTTGCTTAGCGCCATTGGGCCGCTGTGTACCGACTTCTATCTGCCCGCGCTGCCGGAAATCACCCAGCAGCTCAGCGCCACCGGCACGCAGACCCAGCTGTCGCTCACAGCGGCGCTGATTGGTCTCGGCCTTGGGCAGCTGTTTTTCGGCCCGCTGAGCGATCGCATTGGCCGTAAAAAGCCGCTGGCGCTCTCCCTGCTGCTGTTTATCTTCTCCTCGGCGATGTGCGCGATAACCTACGATATCCATATGCTGATCGCCTGGCGCTTTCTGCAGGGCTTCGCCGGCGCGGGCGGCTCGGTGCTGTCGCGCTCCATCGCCCGCGACAAGTATCAGGGCACTCTGCTGACCCAGTTTTTCGCCCTGCTGATGACCGTTAACGGCATTGCGCCGGTGCTTTCACCGGTACTCGGCGGCTGGATCATCACCGCCTTCGACTGGCGTATTCTGTTCTGGGCGATGGCGGCGATCGGCATTATTTTGCTGCTGCTCAGCCTGACGGTGCTGCACGAAACGCTGCCGGTTAAAAGCGCCGCCTCGGTTACGCAGCAGCAGGATGAGGCGCCGGTACTGAAAAACCGCCGCTTTATGCGCTACTGCCTGATTCAGGCCTTTATGATGGCCGGGCTATTTTCGTATATCGGCTCATCTTCGTTCGTTATCCAGAGCGAATATGCCATGAGCGCGATGCAGTTCAGCCTGCTGTTCGGCCTTAACGGCATCGGGCTGATTATCGCGGCGCTGATCTTTTCCCGCCTGGCACGTCGCTTCAGCGCCGAAGCCCTGCTGCGCGGCGGCCAGCTGCTGGCAGTGACATTTGCTGCCATCACCCTGCTCTTCGCCTGGCTACCGCTGCCGACGCTGGCGCTGGTCGGCCTGTTTTTTACCGTTTCTATGATGAGCGGTATCAGCACCGTCGCCGGTGCGGAAGCGATGAATGCCATTAATGCCCGTCAGTCCGGCACCGCGTCAGCCCTGATGGGCACGCTGATGTTTGTGTTCGGCGGTATTGCCGCGCCGCTGGCCGGACTCGGCGGCGAAACGATGCTCAAAATGAGTTTCGCGATGAGCCTTTGCTATCTGGCCGCGCTGCTGATTGGCCTGAAAAATCCGCGGCCCACGGTATAATCGTCTCCAGCGGTAATAAAAAATTCCAATTTTATTACCGCCATCTTTCCCGCCAGTGCTGAAATCACCTATTATTCCTTCAACCCCAATCGTGATAATCTTCACAGGAAAGGAATAATTAATTCCTTATACTGCCCGCCACTGTGAATAAAGAGGTTCCTATGAGTATCGACCTGAGCAAACTGCTAACCGAGCGCCGCAACGCCAATAGCGTCAACATTGATACCCTTTCCACCGAAGAGATGCTGTCGGTGATTAACCAGGAAGATCGGAAGGTGGCCCACGCCATTACCCCCTATCTGCCGCAAATTGCCCAGGTCGTGGATAACGTCGCGGCGGCGCTGCAGGCGGGAGGGCGCCTGATTTACATTGGCGCGGGTACTTCCGGTCGCCTGGGGATCCTTGATGCCAGCGAGTGCCCGCCGACCTTCGGTACCCGACCGGAGCAGGTGGTGGGCATTATCGCGGGGGGTCATAAAGCGATCCTGAGCGCCGTGGAAAACGTCGAAGACAACAAAGCCCAAGGGGCGATGGATTTGCAGAACCTGAACTTTAGCAGCCGCGACGTACTGGTCGGCCTGGCCGCCAGCGGACGCACGCCGTACGTCATCGGCGCGATGGAGTATGCCCATAGCCAGAGCGCTTTTGTCGCCATCATCAGCTGTAACCCGCACGGCGAAATGGCCCAACTGGCGGACGTTGCCATTACGCCGGTCGTGGGTCCGGAAGTGGTGACCGGCTCAACGCGCCTGAAGGCGGGCACCGCGCAGAAGCTGGTGCTGAATATGATTTCAACCGGGGCGATGATTCGCATCGGCAAGGTTTACAGCAATCTGATGGTGGACGTTGAAGCGACCAACGCCAAGCTTATCGAGCGCCAGGTGTCCATCGTCATGGAAGCGACCGAATGCGATCGCGCTACCGCCCAGAGCGCGCTGGAAGCCTGCGATCGCCACTGCAAAACGGCGATTGTGATGGTGCTGGCTGATTTAAGCGCCGCGGAGGCTCAGGCGCTGCTGGCAAAAAATAACGGCTATATCCGCAAGGCGCTGAGCCACTCCTGACCGCTGACTCACGGGGAATCTGCAATGGCGAAAATAAATAAAGAGATGATAGCGCGGATCCTGCAGCACGTGGGCGGAGCCGGGAACGTCGCGCAGGCGGGCAACTGTATGACCCGGCTGCGCCTGACCCTACGCGATGAATCACGGGCCGACAGCGCCGCCATCCGTCAGATTGACGGCGTGATGGGAGTGATCGTTAGCGATGAACAGTTCCAGGTCGTCCTTGGGCCCGGCAAGGCGCAAAGCGCGGCGGAAATGATGAACGCGTTACTGGAAGACGCGCCGGCGGAGGCGCCATCGCTGGCCGACGTCGCCGCCGAAAAGAAACAGGCGCTGAAGAGCAAGCAAACCAGCGGCATTCAAAAATTCCTCGCGAAATTCGCTACTATTTTCACCCCGCTCATTCCCGGTTTTATCGCCGTCGGCCTGCTGCTGGGGTTCGCCACTTTGGCGGAGCAGATATTCGTCCTTGAAAACGCGCATCCGAATGCGACGCTGCTGGCGCTGATCGGCTACATGAAGGTATTCAGCAAGGGGATGTTTACCTTCCTGAGCATCCTGATCGGCTATAACGCCCAGAAAGCCTTCGGCGGCTCCGGAGTCAACGGAGCGATCATCGCTGCGCTGTTTGTCCTCGGCTATAACCCGGAAGCCACCAGCGGCTTCTATTCCGGAATTTCGACCTTCTTCGGCCACGGTATTGACCCGCGCGGCAATATTATCGGCGTACTGATCGCCTCGATTATCGGCGCGTGGGTGGAGAAGCAGGTGCGACGCATCATGCCTGCCAACCTCGATATGATCCTCACCTCGGCGGTGACGCTGCTGATCATGGGCGCGATAACGTTTACCGTTATTATGCCGATCGGCGGCTGGCTGTTTACCGGGATGTCATGGCTGTTTTTGCACCTTAACGGTAACCCGTTCGGATCTGCGGTTTTGGCCGGCCTGTTCCTGCTGGCGGTGATGTTCGGCGTCCATCAGGGCTTCGTGCCGGTCTATTTCGCGCTGGTGGATGCGCAGGGGTTTAACTCGCTGTTTCCGATACTGGCCATGGCCGGGGCCGGACAGGTTGGCGCGGCGCTGGCGCTTTTCTGGCGGGCGAAGCACGGTTCTCTGCTGCGCACGCAGATTAAAGGGGCAATTATCCCCGGCTTCCTGGGCATCGGCGAACCGCTGATTTACGGCGTCACGCTGCCGCGTATGAAGCCGTTTATCACCGCCTGTCTCGGCGGCGCCTGCGGCGGTTTCTTTCTCGGGCTCATCGCCTGGATGGGGCTGCCGGTTGGCCTGAATACGGTGTTTGGCCCGTCGGGGCTGGTGGCGCTGCCGCTGATGACCTCCGGCAGCGGGATCTACGCCGGAATGGCGGTGTATGCCGCCGGGCTGGCGGTCTCTTATCTCTGCGGATTTGCCCTCACCTGGCTATTCGGCAGTAAAAACGTTGATTTAAGCTAAGAGGCGCGTCTGGCGCACGGCGGTGAACGTGAGTTTATCCGCCGCGTGGCGGGAGGCACTGACGCCCCATGTTGAATATTTTTTGCACGTGGCGTCGCGTTTCTGTCGGCCCGGTCAGGCGCCAGCCGCCGGGCGACGTCGGCCGGGGTACGCTTTGCTGGCCATCTGATAAAGGATCCGGCTACCATTTCCTGCCCCGCTTCCCGCGCGTGCTCATGCTATGATACTGCTTTCGCACTATTTTCACCTGAGGGAAAGATGGGCTCCAGCAAAAAAGGGATGCTGAACGTACTGATCGCCGCCGTGCTGTGGGGCAGTTCCGGCGTCTGCGCGCAATATATTATGCAGCAAAGTCAGATGTCATCGCCGTTTCTGACCATGACGCGCCTGCTGTTCGCCGGTCTGATTCTTCTGATGCTCTCGTTCGTTCACGGCGATAAAATTTTCCGCGTCCTGCAAAATCGCCAGGACGCTATCAGTTTGCTGATTTTTTCGCTGTTCGGGGCGCTCACCGTGCAGTACACCTTTCTGATGACCATCGAGAAATCAAACGCCGCCACCGCGACGGTGCTGCAGTTCCTGTCGCCGACGATTATCGTTGCGTGGTTTGCCATCGCCCGCAAAACGCGCCCCAGTCCGCTGGTGCTGGCGGCCATCGGTACCTCGCTGGCGGGCACATTTCTGCTGGTGACCCACGGCAATCCGACAACGCTGTCGATTTCTCCCGCCGCGCTGTTCTGGGGGATTGCTTCGGCATTTGCCGCCGCTTTCTATACTACTTATCCATCGACGCTGATTGCCCGCTACGGTACCCTGCCGATCGTCGGCTGGAGCATGCTGCTCGGCGGCGCGATGCTGCTGCCGTTCTACGCCGGACAGGGCAACCATTTTGTGGTGACCGGCGGCCTGCTGCTGGCCTTTTTCTACCTGGTGGTTATCGGCACCTCGCTGACGTTCAGCCTCTACCTGAACGGCGCGCAGAAGATTGGCGGCGCGAAGGCGGGGATCCTCAGCTGCGCGGAGCCGCTGAGTAGCGCCCTGCTCTCGCTGCTGCTGCTCGGCATTACCTTTAGCCTGCCGGACTGGCTGGGCACGCTGCTGATTCTCTCGTCGGTGGTGCTGATCGCCATGGATTCGCGGCGGCGGGTGAAAACAGGCTGACAATTATCTGGCCGGAGATGCTGCAACCTGAGTTTGCAGCATCTTCAGATCGTCATCCGACAGCTCACAAACCACCTGCACCAGCTCGCGCTCAAATCCCTGTTCCAGACATGAACGAGCAATACGCAACGCCTCTTCTCGTTTACCTTCCTGAAATCCTTCATAAAACTCCAGGTATAATTCCAACAGATATCCCAGTAAATACTCAGGTTGTAACTCCTGAGGTATCTCTTCCAGCGGTAGCCTCTCTACAATCTTCATTAATTTTCCCCCACCTTGAGGGATGCATCCTGGAATGCATTCAGATCGTCATCAGAGAGCCCTATAGTCATCCGTACCAGCTCGCGCTCAAACCCCTGCTCCAGAAGTGAACGGGCAATACGCAACGCTTCTTCTTGTCTACCCTCTTGTTTACCTTCTAACTTGCCTTCTTGTCTCCCTTCCTGCCGTAGCCTTTCCGCAATCGTCATGAGTACCTCCTTATGTTGAGGAACGCGCCGCTCGACCTCGTGAAGAAATTCACCAAAATGAGGCGCATCACCACACTGCAGCATGTAATTAAACAGCGCTTTCAACTGGCTGTCATTAGCGCAACCTTTAACCAACAGCTCTGCTAATCGCTCCACCAGGCCAAGTAAATCGCGCTGGCGAATATGCTTTTGAATCAGCTCCAGCAACGCTACACGCCGGTGCTGCATAATGTCGTCATCCGGCACCACCGTAATATCCACCAGTGGGAAAGCGGCGGCATAAAGTCGTCGCGCTGTCTGCGTATCGGTAAACTCATCCAGCCAGCAAAGCGAGAAGGGATAAGGGCTTTTCGCGCCGTGATAAAACAGCATCGGCACCACCAGCGGCAGCGTTTTATGCCCGGCATCCAGATGACGCTGCATCGCCGCCAGCGCGTAGCGCATCAGCCTGAATGCCATATGCGCATCCGGCGTGCTCTGGTGTTCAATCACCACGTAGATATAGCCATCACCGTCGCTGGTTTTTAGCGACCACAGCACGTCGGAGTAGCTGGCGCGTAAATTCGCTTCAATAAAGCTGCCTGACTCCAGCCTGAGCGTTTGCAGATCGCATAGCTGGCGCAGCGACGCGGGAAGATGAATGTCGATAAAATCCCTGGCGCACTCGGGATGCGATAAAAACTGCTTAAAAACCGCGTCGTGCGGCGTCGAGGAGGTTCCTTTTTTCATCATGCTCCGCCATCCCTGAAACGCAATGGCAGAAATATATCCATCAAAAGAAAGGGGGGCATCTGCGCATCAACGGCTTTGCTTGCCGGTACGGAAGATAAATTTCAGCGGCTGAAACGGATGCATTTTTGCGGAAACCGGCACGCAAAATGGTTATTTCGGGAATGTGTCTATAGTTAGAAAAACCCTTTAATAAAAATAAGGATATCCATGATGAAGAGAATGAGTATTGCGCTTTCGCTGGCAGCCAGCCTGATGCTACCCCATCTGGCCACAGCCGCGCCGCTCTCCGGCCTGAAGTTTGAACAGCAGAAGCAGCAGATCGTGAAGGATGTGAGGAAAAACTGCCCTGCCAGCAGCGCGCTGGATGATACGCAGTTTGCTAACCGCGTGCTGGAATCAGCGGAAAATAAGACCGCCGTACAAAGCGCGACGCGGGCGCTGGATAAAAACAACAGCGCCGCTTATCAGAAGGCCATTAGCGGCATTCAGTGCCCAACGCCCTGATTCCGGCGGCGGGTTGGACGCCATCAGCGGTTCGGGATGATCAAATCCCCGCGCAGCGGGCTACTGCCGAGCATTTGCGTCTTCTCGGTCAGCCAGTTGACTATCCGGCTGGCCATCGCGTCCATTGAATATTCAATCGCCGGGATAGTCGGAATACCGGGCAGCTGTAACGAGCCCGCCAGGCTGAATACCATGACTTTTTCCGGCACCGCGCGGTTAAATGCCTGGAGCTGCGGCACCACAAACTGCGCCTGCTGCTCGTTGGCAACCAATAACGCATTGAAGTTCAAGGTTGTTGCGTTATTCACCAGCTCCTGCACCGCTACGGATGGCGAATGACTGTCGAGAAAAACCAGGTTGCGATTAAACGGCAGAAAATTCTTTTCCAGCGCGTGCTTATAGCCCAGCAGGACCTGGTCTGCAAAGCCGCTGCCCTGCGGGTGGATAAGCGCAATCTGCCTGCGCCCCTGGCTTATCAGATAGTTACAGGCCGTTTCCGCCGCGAATGCGTGGTCAAAATGAATACTGTTCGCCCCTTCGCTTTCCAGACAGTCGATCAGCACCACGTCAGGACGGTCGATATTGAGCGGAAACCGGGCGCCGATAATCAGCACGTTGTCGCATAAACCGCAGGTTAACTCTTCCAGAGAGTGCAGCACCCTACCGCGGCTGTTGGCAAAACGCAGCAGCAGATGCTTCTGGTGCTGGCTGAGCTGCTTTTCCAGCGCATAGAGATAGCTGGTGGTTTGATTGATGTTGTCCTGGGCGCAGATCACGCCGATGCAGCCGGTGGTCTGACTCAGCAAAGATTGCGCTATCATGTTCGGCCGGTAGTTGAGTTCTTCCGCCGCCTGTAATACCGCCTGCCGGCTGGCTTCCTTTACGCCGCGCGAACCGCTCAACACCCGAGAGACTGTGGCTTTAGATACCCCAGCTAATCGTGATACATCGTTGATAGTAGACATTATTTTCCCCTGACAGGGCTAATCCGATCCCTGTAAATCCATAAACCTGAATCGCTTCAATAATAACCAGCGGCAGTATATCCGTTTCCTTTTTTATTTGGAAACCGATTTTCCGTTTCGCGGAAAATCGTAGCAAAAATCACGAAAATCTGTGAGCCAAATCTAATTAACACACCCTTTGACTGACGGATCTTGACGGTTATCACAGTTCTGTTTTTTATAAATGGAAACCGGTTTCCGTCTGATATCAAATCATCCACGCAATAACTTTTTACATTTTGAGGATGATCGCCGATGTACAAGATTATGCTGTGCTGCTCTGCCGGGATGTCCACCAGTCTGTTGGTCAGAAAGATGGTCGATGCCGCGAAGGAACGCGCCCTCCCGGTGCAGATCGATGCCTATGGAGTTTCCGAATTTGATATGCAGTTTCCGCAGTACCAGGTGGTGCTTCTTGGGCCCCAGGTGAAGTACATGCTGAAAACCTTATCTGAGAAAGCCGCGCCCCTGAATATTCCGGTCCAGCCAATTAACACCATGGATTACGGGATGCAGCGGGGAGACAACGTTCTGGATTATGCCCTGTCGCTGATCGAAGCGCATTAAGAGGTGTACAAATGAGTTCTCTGTATCAGTCCATGATTGCCGTGATCGAGCAATCAATTACCCCGCTGGCAGGACGCCTTGGGCAGCAGAAATACGTTATCGCGATTCGCGATGGTTTCACTGCCGCATTGCCGTTTATGATCATCGGCTCATTCATGCTGGTATTTATCTTTCCGCCCTTTTCGCCGGATACCACTAACGGTTTCGCCCGCGGCTGGCTGGACTTCTCCCAGCAGTATCGCGAACAGCTGATGCTGCCGTTTAACCTCAGCATGGGCGTGATGACGTTCTTTATTTCGGTGGGAATCGGCGCCAGCCTGGGACGCCAGTTCCAGCTCGATCCGGTGATGTCCGGTCTGCTGGCGTTTATGGCTTTCTTACTGGTTGCCGCGCCGTATGCCGACGGCAAAATCTCCACCCAGTATCTCTCTGGTCAGGGTATTTTCACCGCTTTGATCACCGCTATCTACTCTACCCGCGTTTACGCCTGGCTGAAGCAGAACAACATTACGATTCGTCTGCCGAAAGAGGTGCCGACCGGCGTCGCGCGCTCGTTCGAAATCCTTATCCCGGTACTGGTGGTGATCGCGACACTACATCCGCTGAATCTGTTTATCGAAGCGCAGACCGGTATGATTCTGCCGCAGGCGATTATGCACCTGCTGGAGCCGCTGGTTTCCGCCTCTGACTCTCTGCCAGCGATACTGCTGTCGGTGCTGATGTGTCAGATTTTCTGGTTCGCCGGGATCCACGGCTCGCTGATCGTGACCGGCATTATGAACCCCTTCTGGATGGCCAACCTGTCGGCGAACCAGGCTGCGCTGGCGGCCGGCGCGGCTCTGCCCCATGTCTATCTGCAGGGTTTCTGGGACCACTATCTGCTGATTGGCGGCGTCGGCTCCACGCTTCCGCTGGCCTTCCTGCTGCTGCGTAGCCGCGTAGCTCACCTGCGCACCATTGGCAAAATGGGTATCGTTCCGAGCTTCTTTAATATCAATGAACCGATTCTGTTCGGTGCGCCGATAATCATGAACCCGATGATGTTTATCCCGTTCGTCTTTGTCCCGATGATTAACGCCGTTCTGGCCTACGGTGCGACGCGCCTCGGCTGGCTCAGCCAGGTCGTTTCGCTGACCCCGTGGACGACCCCGGCCCCTATCGGTGCATCCTGGGCTGCAAACTGGACGCTAAGCCCGGTGGTGATGTGCTTAATTTGCATGGTGATGTCAGCGGTAATTTATCTGCCATTCCTCCGCGCCTATGAACGCTCATTAATGAAAACTGAAGTCGAAAAAGCCAAAGCTGCGGTGCCGGTTGCCGAAACGGTCAGCCAATAATTAACTCATATATTTAATAGCATATTTATCATGACGGCATAAATAATGTGGAAAAGGGATTTTCACTGCATTATTTAAATAATAAGGTTAATGACCTCAGGAACTATTATGATTGAACTAGAAGATGCGGTAATGGAAATTATCGTTAATGCGGGACAGTCACGCTCATTATGTTTTGAAGCGCTGCATTGTGCCCGTAGCGGTAATATAGATGAAGCGCGCTTGCTGCTGAATGAAGCCGATGGCTACGCCCGTCGGGCGCACCAGATGCAGACCCAGCTTATCGAGCAGGATGCGGGCCAAGCGCGCCAGCCGATGACCCTCATTATGGTGCATGCTCAGGACCATCTGATGAATTCGCTGCTCGCGCGTGAATTTTCAGAAGAGCTTATTCATTTATACCAGCGTTAATTTATATCAATATTTAGCAACTGTACCCGGAATAAATAAACCAGCTTATCCTGGCGGGATAGCTATTATCTAAATATATAAATTACTAAAAGCGAGATAATGATGAAAACTGTAAAAATACTGCCATTAACCATGGCGGTCGTCGCCGCGCTGTGCCCAGTTTCCGTATTTGCACAAGAATTTACTCAGGAACAGATCGACGCCATTGTCGCCAAAGCCGTCGATAAAGCCCTGGCCGAACGCCAGGCGAAAATCGATGCCGCCGCCGATAAAAAAGTGGACGTCATTACCAACCCGCAGACCACCGCAGCCACGCCGGATATGGCGATCCCCTTCGGCCTGAAGTTCAGCGGCTACGCCCGCTACGGCGCGCAGTTCCAGACCGGCGATCAGAAGTTTGTCGGCGTGGATGGTTCCTATAACGGCGCCTCGGCGATCGGTCGTTTAGGCAACGAAGGCAACGGCGGCGAATTTCAGATAACCAAAGCCTTTAAGAGCAGTCAAGGCGCGATCTGGGATATCAACGTCATGTTTGACCACTGGAGCGACGAAGTTAACCTGAAAAAAGCCTACGTCGGCGTTACCAACGTGCTGGAGTCTAACCCCAACGCCTATATCTGGGCCGGCCGCGACTTCCATCAGCGCCCGCAACAGGGGATTAACGACTACTTCTGGATGAACCACGACGGCCAGGGCGCCGGGGTGAAAAACTTTGATATCGGCGGCGTACAGTTTGACGTGGCGGCGGTGTCGCAGGTGGAATCCTGTAGCCCGGAAGTGATGGCCGACGAAGCTAACCCGTCGCGCATCACCTGTACAGGCGGCTCCGGAACCGGCGATGATGGCCACTATGCGCTGACCACTAAAACCCATAATCTTAAAGCCGGGCCGATCGACGTTGAGGTTTACGCCAACTACGGTTTCGATTCGAAAGCGGTAGACAGCGACGAGCGTCTCGAAGCCTGGCAGGGCGGGCTGGTGCTGAGCCACACCAACGACAGCGGCGTCAATAAAGTGATTCTGCGCTACTCCGACAACTCGGATAACAGCGTCTATAACAAGACCGACGATCTCACCGCTATCTATGCCAGCTTTGAAGGGCTGCATAAATTCACCCAGCAGGCGCAGCTCGAATATCTGCTGGCCTTCCACGACTATGACAACGGTAAAGACAATACCGACAATCGTAAAAACTACGGCGCCATTGTCCGTCCAATGTACTTCTGGAACGATGTCCACTCCACCTGGCTGGAAGCGGGCTATCAGCGCGTCGATTACGACCAGGGCGGCGATAACCACGGCTGGAAGCTGACGCTGTCGCAGAATATCGCCATCGGTATGGGGCCGGAGTTCCGCCCGATGCTGCGCTTCTACGTAACCGGCGGTCAGGTAGATAACAAGCGCACCGCAAAGGTCAACGGCACCAAAGACGAACAGCTGGATTCGCTGAACGTTGGCGGCATGTTTGAAGCGTGGTTCTAAGCTTGTGAAGCCGTCCGGATGGCGGCTGTCGCCTTATCCGGGCTACCGAACCGCAGACAACGGTGAACCTGTAGCCCGGCTAAGCGCAGCGCGAGCCGGGAAGAAGCCGCATCGATATATTTATCCCGGCGTATTCCCCGGGTGGCGGCGTAACGCCTTACCCGGGCTTCCCTACCGAGCCACGGTGAATCCGTCGCCCGATGTGATGATTACCTCTGGCTCATCCGGCGGGCAATGCGCTCAAGCTTAATCATCAGCAGCAGCGTGATGCCCACCAGCACGATGGTCAGCGCCGAACCATCGGCAATATTGCCGCGATCGGTGAGGCTGAAAATCGTCACCGGCAGCGTCGTCCAGCCCGGCGGATAGATCATCACCGTCGCGCCCAGCTCCCCCATCGACAGCGACAGGCTCAGCGCCAGCGCGGAGATCATCCACGGAGCCATGAGCGGCAGCGTGACATGGCGCAGGCGATACCACGGCGATGCCCCGAGGCTGGAGGCGACGCTTTCAATATCGGCGGAAATCCGCGTCAGACCGGTGGAGACGTTGCTGAAGGTAAACGCAGAAATCAGCACGAAGTGCGCCGCCAGCACGATCCAGAAAGTACCGTTCATTTGTAGCGGCCCCTGGCTGAAAGCCACCAGAATGCCTAAACCCACCGATACCGAAGGAATGGCGCTCGGTAAATAGAACGCCAGCCCAAGATATTTTTGCAGCTTCGCGCCGTGCTGGCGCAGAGCCAGCGCAGCCCACGTGCCGCACAGCAGAGCGAACAGGCTGGCGCAAAATCCAACCATCAGGCTGGAAAAGAGCGCATCCCACGCAGCCCCGCGAAAGGCGTTCACAAAGTGCCCAAGGGTAAAACCGGACGGCAGCAGGCCGTTCCACTGCTGGCTCAGGCTGGACATCAAAATCACCGCCAGCGGCAGGAAGAAGAATCCGGCAAACAGCGTTGCCGCCAGCGCGCCCGCCGCCACGCGGCCTTTACGCGACCAAATCAACATCGTTAGCTCCTCACGCCGGTACGCGCGGCGGCCACGCGATAGATTATAAACAGTCCCAGCGACAGCAGAATATTTATCAGGGCAATCATGCAGGCCTGGCTGTAATCCGATTCGAGAATAGCCTTGCTGTACACCATCATCGGCAGCGTATTCACGCCTTTGGCGCCGATAAACAGTACGATACCGAACTCGTTAGTCGTCAGCAGCAGGCACAGGCTACCGCCCGCCATCAGCGCTGGCAGCGCCGCCGGGAAAATCACCTGGCCGATAACCCGCAGCGGATGCGCGCCGAGAATACTCGCCGCCTCTAGCTGGCTTTTATCAATCTGCCGCAATCCGGCCATCAGCGGACGCATCACCAGAGGCGTGAAAACGGTGATTTCCGCCAGAATCACGCCCTGAATGGAATAAAGAAAATCGATCGGCGGCAGTTCGAAAGACAATAGCGACATTAGCGCGCCGTTCAGCAAACCCGCGGAGCCGTAGATAAAAGTAAACGCCAGGGTAATGAGAAAGGTCGGCAGGGCAATAAAGGTATCAATCACCCGGCTGATCAACTGGCTGCCGGGAAAGGGAATAAACACCAGAATCAGCGCCAGGACGCTGCCGAGCAGCAGGCAGCCCAGGGTGGCGAAGACCGCGATTTGCATCGTATTGAGCAACGCGTTGATAAAGCGCCGGGATCCCACGACCTGCCAGAAGGTTTCAAGGCTCAGGTGACCGCTGGCATCACGTAGCGCCTGTTCGCCGATCAGCAGCAGCGGATAGAAAAACAGGGTCGCCAGCACCAGCAGCGGCGGCAGAAGCCACAGTAAGGGCCGCAGCTGAACAGAGCGACGCGGGAGCGTTAGGATCTGCGACATTATGACACCTCAATCAGGACCGCATCGTTGGGTTCAAAATAGAGCGCCAGCCTGTCGCCGGCCCG
The DNA here is from genome assembly GCF_040062315.1 of Klebsiella sp. GW_Kp181. Lineage (NCBI taxonomy): Bacteria > Pseudomonadati > Pseudomonadota > Gammaproteobacteria > Enterobacterales > Enterobacteriaceae > Klebsiella > Klebsiella sp. GW_Kp181. Next base: position 15,401 of record NZ_JBEAFR010000076.1, on the reverse strand, counting down.
CGGCAGCGGATCCACGTGGGTCATCACAATGCGCACCGCCTCCCCGGCCACGTCGCATAGCAGGTGGGTCAAATCGCCCTGCCAGTGCACCGACTGCAGGGTAGCGTTAAGTCGGTTGCTGGTGGCCGTTCGCGGCGCGAGGCTCATATGCTGCGGACGAATACACAGCAGCTTATTATTGCCGTGCTGACCGCCGCGGCTGAAAGCGGTAATCAATCCACCGCCGCAGCTGACGCTGACCAGGCCAGGCCCTGCGGTATCTTTCAGCGCCGTCGCCTGCAGGATATTGGCGCGTCCGAGAAACTCGGCGGTGAAACGATTAGGCGGATAGTGGTAAAGCTGATGGGTTTCGCCATGGGCAATGAGCGAGCCGTCTTTCATGATGCCAATCTTGTCCGCCAGGGTCAGGGCTTCGGTCTGATCGTGGGTAACGTAGAGAATTGTGAGTTCCGGCAGTTCGCGGTGCAGGCGGGCAATTTCCTCTACCATGTTGTGACGGATTTGCGCATCCAGCGCCGAGAGCGGCTCATCAAGCAGCAAGACCCGCGGACGTACGGCGATGGCGCGGGCAATCGCGACGCGCTGTTGCTGGCCGCCGGATAGCTGGTGCGGATAGCGGCTGGCGTAATCCGCCATGCCGACGATTTTCAGGGCGTCTTTGACGCGTGCAGCTATCTCCGTTTTCGGCTGCTTCTGCGCCCGCAGGCCGAAGGCGACGTTATCTTCTACCTTCATATGCGGAAACAGGGCGTAGTTTTGCACCACCATGCCAAGGCCGCGTTGATACGGCGGCAGGTGGGTGACATCCGTATCGCCCAGCAAAATCCGCCCGCCCGCCGGCTGTACAAATCCGGCTATCGCCCGCAGCACCGTGGTTTTTCCGGATCCGGATGGACCGATCAGCGCCAGCACTTCACCCGGTTCAATAGTTAAGGTCAGCGGCTTCAGCACCACGTTGCCGTGATAAGAAACGCGCAGCGAGTCGAGAGTGATCCCGGACGTTCCCGTCGACGACGGGGGATGAGCGACGGTTGTTTTCATTAACATCACGCTTACTCGCTGTCGGTGACTTGATGCCAGCGGGCAATATCCGCCGACAGTGAAGCCGCAACCTCGTCCCAGTTGGGTTCCCAGCTTTTCACGCCGTTAAGCGCCGCTTTCGCCGCTTTAAAGTTAGCGTCTTCCGGCGTCACGTCGCTGCGCGCCGGCAGCCCCCAGGAGAGCGCGCTAACGCTGGCCTGAGCGGGCTTATCGAGCAGGAAGTTAATCAGCTTTTTACCGTTTTCACCGTTCGGGCCGTTTTGCACCAGACCGATGGTATAGGGCAGCGCCAGCGCGCTGCGTTCGCCTTTAGCGTCTGCGGGCCAGAAGATTTGCACATGCGGATTACGCGCCATCTGCGACAGGTTCATTTGCAGATCGCCGTTAGCGACGTACAGCTCACCTTTATTGACCAGCGCGGTCAGCTTACCGGTAGAAGCCGATGGTCCGACGTTGTTGGTCTGGAGTTTACCCAGATAATCGAACCCCGCATCTTTGCTGCCCAGGCTGTGGAACGCCTGCAGCATGACCGCCGTACCGTCGCCCGCCTGTCCCGGCGTCGAGTACTGCAGCTTGTTCCTGAAACGGCTATCGAGCAGATCCTGCCAGCTGGCCGGCGCGGTTTTCAGCAGCCTGCTGTTATAGATAAAGGTCAGATAGTTGTTCACCAGCGGCGAGTAGCGGTCGTGTACGCCGGGGATCTGGTCGCTGCCCTGCGGCTTAAATTCGGCCAGTAATTGTTCTTTGGCGGCGCGCTGGATAAACGGCGGCACCGTCACCAGCACGTCCGCCTGCGGATTGGTGCGCTCTTTTGCCAGCCGTTCGACAATCGCTCCGGAACCGCCTTCCACGTACTGCACCTTGATGCCCGTTGCCTTCGTAAAAGCGGCAAACTGGTTCTGATACCAGCTGTTGTCGCCGTCGTGCAGGCCGTCGGCGGAATAAACGGTGACAACGTCAGCGGACCACACCGGGGCGCTGGCGAGTACGGTAACGGTTAACAGAGCAAGTCGGGAGAGTTTCATCGTATCAGCCTCTTCGGATGGTGATCTTTATGGTCTATACCAGATTGATGTTCACGCTACCGGGGCTTTATGACAAAACGATGAATGAAGTGTGGCGAAAGGGTTAAACGGAGGGAGATATACCGCTCCCGGAGGCGGCGCTTGACGCGCCTGTCCGGGCTACCCGTCCGCAGACGGCGGTGAATCCGTAGCCCGGGTAAGGCGCCAGCCGCAACCCGGGGAAAATGCTCGGACAGGACCCATAAAATCAATGGGTATCGACTTCGATGCGCAGGCTGTCGTGACGCCAGTACTCGATATCGTAATCGAGAATTCGCCCGTGTTGATCGTAGTTGAGCCGGCGCAGCAGCAGCGCCGGACGCCCTTCCATCACCCCCAGGGCTTCCGCGGCCTGGGGCGGCATCGAGGTGGGCCAGAACGACAGATGCATACTGGTATATATCAGGTCATAGCGGGTCTGATAAATCTCGGTCAGGCTGCCGTTTAAATCGTGGCGCAGCAGCTCGGGAACCCTGGCGGGCAGACAGTGGTTTTCACAGTAGCAAATCGCCCGCCCGTCGGCATAACGCAGACGGGTGAGCAGGTAAACCTGATCGAATGGCTGCAGCGCCAGCGGCGCCATAACGTCCAGCGGAACGGCGGTTAAACGCCCGTCCAGCAGCACCGTTTTCGGCTCCCGCCCCTGTTCCAGGCACAGCTTATGGAAGTTGGTATTTTGCGTCGGATCCAGCCAAAGCCGCTCCGGCGTGACAAACCAGCCGCGGCGGTCGGCGCGATAAATCACGCCGCTGGCCTCAAGCTGCGCCAGGCTCTCGCGCACCGTAATACGCGTGGTATTGAACAGCGCGCATAGCTCGCGCTCGGAAGGCAGTTTATCGCCGCTCTTCAACGCGCCGTTTTGAATACGCGCCTGTAGCTGCGCCTTGATCAGCAGATACTGTGGCGTCTCGCCAGAGGGTGATTTCATGTTCGCTCGCGGCCAAATTTGATGCGCTCATTATACATAACCAGATGAATTTTTTGTTGCAGCGCCACTTTCCCTTTGACCTTTTCCGCAGACGATCGCCATTATAAAAAGTATCTGGTATAGACCAAATGGTGAAATAGATGACTCCACGCAATTATCTGCTGCTGACCCCCGGCCCACTGACCACTTCCCGTACGGTAAAAGAGGCGATGCTGTTCGACAGCTGTACCTGGGACGATGACTACAATCTCGGCGTGGTTCAGGCCATCCGCCAACGGCTGGTGGAACTGGCGACGCCCGCCGACGGCTACACTTCAGTACTGCTGCAAGGCAGCGGTAGCTACGCGGTTGAGGCAGTGCTCGGCAGCGCGATCGGCGTGCAGGACAAGATTTTGATTATCAGCAATGGCGCCTACGGCGCGCGCATGATCGAGATGGCGAAACTGTTGAACATTGCGCACCACCCTTACGACTGCGGTGAAGTCGCGCGACCGGACGCTGCAGCGATCGAACGGATCCTGCAAACCGACCCGGCGATCACCCATATCGCTATGGTCCATTGCGAAACGACAACCGGTATGCTCAACCCGATCGAAGCGGTGGCGGCGCTGGCAAAACGGTACGACAAACGCTACATCGTCGATGCCATGAGCAGCTTCGGCGGCATTCCCATGGACGTCGCCGCGCTGAACATTGACTATCTGATCAGCTCCGCCAACAAATGCATTCAGGGTGTGCCCGGCTTCGCCTTCGTCATTGCCCGGGAGGCGGAACTGGCAAACTGTCAGGGCCGCTCGCGCTCGCTGTCGCTGGATCTCTACGCCCAGTGGCGCTGCATGGAGGATAACCACGGCAAGTGGCGCTTTACTTCACCGACTCATACCGTGCTGGCCTTTGCCCAGGCGTTAAAAGAACTGGCGGAGGAAGGCGGCGTGAGCGCGCGTCACCAGCGATACTGCGCTAACCAGCAGCGTCTGGTGGCCGGAATGCGCGCATTAGGCTTTCAGCCGCTGCTCAACGATAGCCTGCACTCGCCGATCATCACCGCGTTTTACTCCCCGGATGCGCCGCAGTATCGCTTTAAGGATTTCTATCAGCGGCTTAAAGAGCAGGGTTTCGTGATCTACCCGGGCAAGGTGTCGCAAAGCGACTGCTTCCGTATCGGCAACATTGGCGAAGTGTACGACGCCGACATCACCGCCCTGCTGGCGGCCATTAAAAACGCCATGTACTGGCAACGCTAAGGAACCATCATGAACCGTATTAACGCCGTTATTCTTGATTGGGCAGGCACCACCGTCGACTTTGGCTCCTTCGCGCCGACGCAGATTTTCGTTGAGGCCTTCCGTCAGGCTTTTGCTGTGGAGATTACACTCGAAGAAGCCAGGGTGCCGATGGGTCTCGGCAAATGGCAGCATATTGCAGCGCTGGGGAAACTCCCCTCCGTGGACGCCCGCTGGCAGGCGAAGTTTGGCCGCGCGATGAACGCTGCCGATATCGATGCGATCTATGCCGCGTTTATGCCGCTGCAGATTGCTAAAGTCGTCGATTTTTCTGCGCCAATCGCCGGGGTTGTCGACACCATTGCCGCGCTGCGCGCCGAAGGTATAAAAATTGGCTCCTGTTCCGGCTATCCGCGTCCGGTGATGGAAAAGCTGGCGCCGGCCGCCGCCGCGCAGGGCTATGCGCCTGACCACTGGGTAGCGACGGACGACCTCGCCGTCGGGGGACGGCCGGGACCATGGATGGCTTTGCAGAACGTCATTGTCCTCGGCATCGACTCGGTAGCCCACTGCGTCAAGGTTGATGATTCCGCTCCCGGCATTACCGAAGGATTAACCGCCGGGATGTGGAGCGTGGGTCTGGCGGTTTCCGGTAACGAATTCGGCGCCAGCTGGGAGGAATATCAGCAGATGAGCGCCGAAGAGATCGCCGCCCGCCGCGAGCACGCCGCCGGGAAGCTGTCCGCCGCCGGGGCGCATTACGTCGTGGATACGCTGGCGGATTTACCGGGCGTCATTGCCGACATCAACCGTCGCCTGGCGCAGGGCGAACGCCCGTAGATTTATTGACGGTTCGCCTGACTGCGGCCGATTACACCCGTACTTTCGTCGCCACCAGTACACCGGTGAGCAGCATTAATGTACCGGAGAGGACCAGCGGCGAGAGCAGACCAAGGTGGTCCAGCGCCACGCCGCCCACCGCTGCGCCGCAGGTATTGGCCAGCTGGATCACCGCCACCTGAATCGAACCGGCTTTTTCCGCCTGATCGGACAGGGAGCGGGTGATCCACGTTGACCAGCCAACCGGCACCAGCGCGAAGGCAAAACCCCAGATAACGGCCACCGCCGACGCCACGATTTTACTCTCCCCCCACAGCACCAGCACCGCCGCGCTGATGGCCAGCACCACCGGGGCAACCGCCAGCGCCGCTTTCACCGATCGTTTGAGCAGCATCGAAGAGAGCGAGGTGCCGACGAAGCTGGCGATACCGAAGCTCAACAGCACCAGCGTCAGGCCGTCAACGTCAAAGCCCGCCAGCGTCATATACACCGGGCGAATATAGGTAAAGAAGGCGAACTGGCCGGCGAAGGCCATAAAGATGGCGCACATCCCGGCCATTACGCCGGGGCGCTTTAACAGGCCAAACATATTTTGCTGCGCCGAGGTCGACTCGCCAGGCAAAGAGGGCAGCGCCTTCAACACCCAAATCGTACAGACCACGCCCATCACCGCGGCGGCGTTAAAGACGTTACGCCAGCCGATAATCCCGCCGAGGAAGCTGCCGAGCGGCGCGGCGATCACCAGCGCTATCGATACCGCGCCGAAAATGACCGACAGCGCTTTGGGCACCACGCGCATCGGCACCAGTCGCATGGTGAGCGACGCCGACATCGCCCAAAAACCGCCCAGCGCCAGCCCAAGGCAGGCGCGCCCCACCAGAAGCAAGGAGAAACTGTTGGCAAAGGAGACCAGCAGACAAGAGACGGTCAGCAGGACGGAAAACAGAATCACCACGTAGCGACGATCGGTACTGCGGATGATCGAGGTGATAAACAGGCTGGCAAACATCGCCACAAACGCGGTGGTGGTGACCGACTGCCCGGCAACGCCTTCTGAGATGCCCAAATCCTGCGCCATCGGCGTAAGCAGGCTTACCGGCAGGAACTCAACGGTAATCAGGCAGGCAACGCAGAAGGCCACCGCAAAAACCGCCGACCAGTTGGGTCGCGCCGCCTGATTAGCCTGCGGCGCAGAGGCATTCGAAGGAGTCATAAGTTACCTGCATGGTTGAATACGGAGGAGCCGCGCAGTGTAACATTTAAAATGTGACGAATTTAACGTTTTGACAACTTTTCAGGCTTTGCAAAGTACCTGCGTAGCTGCTCGCATAACCGGAAAATCACGTTTTTAGGTATTCCGTAACAGTAAGAGGAAGAAATAACATAGCACTTGGTGCTATATTTATGGTTACAGGATGTCAGCCAATGCGTATTTTTAAAACAAAATGGTTTACCAGGGAAGCCCGGGCTCATGCGATTGATGACGACGAACTTTGCAAAGCGATTGAAGCCACTCTCCAGGGAAAAGTAGATAACCTTGGTGGCGGCGTTTACAAAAAACGCCTTAATAAAAATCGCGATCGCGCAATCATCCTGGCAAAGGGTGCTGAGCATTGGTTTTACACATTTTTATACGCCAAACAGGATATCGCCAATATCGATAACCGAGAACTCGCGGCGTTCCGTGAGTTAGCCAGGCATTATTCCCTTCTCAGCGAGGAGAAAATGGCGGCATTGGTTAAGAGAAAAGAATTGGTGGAGATTTGTCATGACTGCAAAAACTAAATTCAAAAGCCCCGCCTTTGAAGCTATCCATAGCGCTGCCGCAGGTTTATACAGTGTTGATGCGATCGCGCAGGAGACGATGCGCAGCTTTGATGAAACATGCATCAGCCGCGTAAGCGATTTCCAACCTGGTGAAATTAAGGCTCTACGTGACCAACTCAACGTCAGTCAGCCGGTTTTTGCCCGCTATCTGAACACCAGCGTGTCCACGGTCCAAAAATGGGAAAGCGGGGCAAAACGCCCCGGTGGGCTGGCATTGAAATTACTCAATATCGTGCAAAAACATGGGTTAGAAGTGCTGGCATGATGCCACTTTGAGGTGATGACTTTTGCATAGTTGGTCTCGTCAGGATGAGTTTTAACGAAGCCAACAGTGCACAGGGAAGCGCTATCAGTGTAGCCAGTGGACCCCATCTTCGGGTAAAAACAGCGTGTTATAGCGCTCCTGTAAAGCGTGCAGCTCGCTCACTTCCGGCTCCAGCTCGCGAAGGAAACCTTGTGCGAGGCGAATTTGCGCTTCGGTAATTGGCGCCGCGAGGCGGGCCTTTTTCATCAACCGATACCAGTAATGCAGGTTCTGCTCGCTGCCGTCGACGATAGCAGTCTGCCAAATCAGCAGCACCTGAGCGGCATTTTGCAAATGCGCTTCATTCGGCCGTTCCAGGTAGCGCAGATACTCGTTACCGGCCGTTTTTCCCAGCTGATCGATCATCGATTCCAGCGGTACCGGCGTAATGCCTAACCGTTCGCTCAGACGGCGAATCGCACGGCGTGAATCAGAGGTAAGCACCCGAAATCCCACAACAAATACCACTATCAGCGTGGCCAGTCCTAACCAGATCATGCATCCTCTCATTCAATCGCAGCACCACTATCATAATGGGAAATTGCCCGCTGTCGACTGTCGGTGGTACCAGAATGTGACTTATCGCGACCTCGTCTCGCTATCATCAAACCGCCCGGCAAGAGGTATAAAAAAGCCCGGCGCAAAGGCCGGGCAAAGTGACTCACACCCAATGACTCAGGCAGTCTGCAAAGTTTGTGTCTTTTTCTGACGGCGGATTTTACGTTCTTCAAACACCGCAACGATGGCCATCAGGCAGATGCAGCCAATTGCCGCCGCATCCAGCGCCGCAAAGGTCCCCGCCCAGCCGGTGAGGCCAAAAATCGGCGTTCCGTCGGCGATCATCCCGAGGCCGAGCTTGGCGAAGCTATCGCCGATCAGATAGGCAAAGGTGCCCTTGATCCCGTCGGCTGCGCCAATCGCTTTTTTCGGCACAAAGCCTACTGCGGCAACGCCGATCAGCAGCTGCGGGCCAAAAACCAGGAAACCCAGCGCAAACAGCGATGCGAGATAAACGTACTGGTTACTGGCGTGCTGATAAACCCCAAGGGTGGCGATAATCAGCGCCAGCGCAATGCAGGCTACCAGCGCCCGACGACCGTTTGCCAGATCCGACAGCCAGCCCCATAGCAGCGTGCCGACCAGCGCGCCTACTTCAAAAAGGGTAAAGCCCTGAATCGCCACTTCTTTGGAGAGCTTCAGCTCCTGGAAAGCGTAAACGGTGGACCACTGGTCAATGCCGATGCGCACCACGTACAGAAAGATGTTGGAGAAACACAGCAGCCAGATGACTTTATTCTTCAGCACGTACTCGACAAAGATCTGCCATTTGGTCATGGCGTTCTCTTCCGTCTCTTTATCCTCTTCGCTGATCTCTTCGCCAAACAGCTCTTCGGCGTTACCGAGACCGTAAGATTCCGGGGAGTCGCTGCCGAAGCGCAGGCCGATAAAACCGACGATTAGCGCAATAATCGACGGGAAGATAAACATCCCGATGACGTGGCCGTCGAACAGGTAGTTCGCGCCAAACAGCGCCACGCCCGCCGCGCCGGCGCCGCCGAGGTTGTGAGAGATATTCCAGAAGCCGAGGAAGGTGCCGCGTTTACGGCGGGGCGTCCACTTGGTAATAGTCGAATAGCTGCACGACCCGCCAGTGCTCTGGAAAAAGCCGCTCAGGGCGTAGAAGGCGATCATCAGGAACAGGCTGGTCGACCCCGCGCCCATGCTGGCGCTGAAGCCGAGCATACAAATGGCCGAGAGGATCAGCATAAACGGCAGGAACTGCTTGGTGTTTTTACCGTCTGCGTAGTAAGAAACCAGCGTTTTACCCACGCCATAGGTGATAGAGAACCCGAGGCCGATCATCCCCAGCTGCGTCATGCTCAACCCGTAGGTGGAGATCATGTCGTTCTGCGCGATATTAAAGTTTTTGCGGATCAGGTACATGGTCAGATAGCCGATGAAAACCACCAGATACGACTGCATGAACGGTTTGAACCACATTTTGCGCCGCGCTTCGAGCGGCAGGTCCAGGGTAGGCTTGCGCACCTGGTTTAAGAAGGCCAGCATGATTGAGTGACTCCTGAGCTGATTTACTACCTGCGAATAGCAGGCATTGTAAAAATCAGCCGGAAGACCCGCCTGAGACAGCGTCCAGGCGAAACCGGGAAAATTTCTTAGTTTTACGCCATTCGGCGGAGAAAGGTGAGGCAGATCACGCTTCTCGCGGCGCCTGGGCATTTAGAAACGGCAGCAGCAGCAGAGCGGAGATGCCGGCAGCGATGGCGATGACCACGAAAAAACCGCTCCAGTGCCAGATCTCCATGACCTGCGCCAGCGGCCAGCCGGAGAGAGACGCGCCAAGATAGGCAAACAGCCCGACAAAGCCGGTTGCCGCCCCCGCCGCCTCTTTGTGCGAGCACTCCGCCGCCGCCATGCCAATCAGCATCTGCGGGCCAAAAACGAAAAAGCCGGCGGTAAAGAAACAGGCCGCCTGCATCACGTAGCTGGCGAACGGCATCAGCCACAGGCCGCCGACCGACAGCAAAATCCCGGCGGCGAAAATCAGGTTCATCGGCCCGCGATTGCCGTTAAACAGCTTATCCGAGCCCCAGCCCGCCACCAGCGCGCCGATAAAACCGCCTACCTCGAACATGGTGACCGCAGAATTCGCCGTGACCAGATCGACGCCGAGCGTTTCCGACATATAGAGATTGCCCCAGTCGTTAATCGCTGCGCGCACTACATATACCAGCACGTAGCACAGCGAGAGCAGCCAGATATAGGGATTCAACAGCACGTATTTGGTGAGGATCTCTTTGCGGGTCAGCCCTACCCCTTCCTGCTGCTGGGCAATCTCCAGTTCATCGTGACGCCAGTCGCCTACTGCGGGCAGCCCTACCGCCTGCGGCCGGTCGCGCAGCCGCCAGCAGAGAAACAGCCCGGCGAGGATCGCCAGCATGCCGGCAATCATCATTCCCGTTCGCCAGCCGTAGTGCAGCGCCGCCGCGCCAACCACCATCGGGATCAGCGCCCCGCCGACGTTATGCGCCGTGTTCCACAACGCCCACCAGCCGCCGCGTTCGGTACGCGAATACCAGGCCGTCAGCAGACGCGCGCACACCGGCGACCCCCAGCCCTGGAAGAAGGCGTTCAGGGCCCACAGCAGCGCGAAGGCCCACAGCGAAGTGGAAAAGCCAAACAGGATATTCACTACGCCGGTGGCGACCAGACCAATCCCCATAAAATAGCGAGCATCAGAGCGGTCGCTGACGATACCGGAGAAAAACTTCGATAGCCCGTAGGTGATGTAGAACAGCGTTGCCAGCAGGCCGATATCGCTACGCGTCAGTACGTTGCTGGCGAGGATTTCCGGCACGGCGGCATTAAAGCTTTTACGCGTAAAATAAAACAGCGCATAGCCCAGCCAGATGGTCAGCAGAATATGTCGACGCCAGTAGCGGTAGCGCTCGTCCAGCGCCTGTTTATCGGTAATCGGCGGAGCATCGGGCGGAGATTTCAAAAATGCAAACATCGTCGTTCCTCAGGCGTAGCGCAGCGGCAGGCTGACGCAAACGCGGGTGCCGTGGGTGCAGGAGATGGTTAAGGTGCCGCCCAGCGCGCTGACGCGTTCGCGCATGCCGGTGAGGCCAAAGCCCTGCTGACCGGAGCCCGGCGGCAGGCCGCAGCCGTCGTCCTCCAGCACCAGCATCAGCCGCTGCTCCTGCTGCCAGCCCTGCAGCGTGACGGCGCTGGCGCTGGCGTGTTTGACAATATTATTCAGCCCCTCCTGACAAACGCGGAACAGGGTGACTCGCTGGTTTTCACTCAGCAGCGACTCATCAATACGCCACTCCAGATGGCTGACCATACCGCGATCCTCCAGCTCCATTTCGCGCATCAGCGAGCGAACCGCCTGCTCAAGCGTCAGATCGTCCAGTTGGCGCGGGCGCAGGCGGCCCAGCAGGCGGCGCACCGAATCATAGACGCCGAGCGAAAGCTGTTCAATCAGCTGCCCGCTCTGCCTGACGCTGGCGCTGTTCGGCGCCAGACGCTGGACGATCCCCGCCTGGGTGCGGATGGCGGTAATGGTCTGGCCGATATCATCGTGCAGCTCGCGGGCGACCTCGCGACGTACGCTCTCTTCGGTTTCCAGCAGGCGTTCCGCCAGCCGCTGGTTACGCACCAGCTCGTTTTGCAGCGACTGGTTCAGCTCGCGCAGCCGCTGAATGCCGGCGCCCAGCAACAGGCCCGTCAGGCTTTGCGCCAGCAGCGAAAGCAATAAATCCACCGGGTGTTCGTGCCAGGTCTGGCTGGCGATCAGCGCGATAGCGTTCATCAGGGTCGCGATCAGCGCGCCCTGCCAGCCGTAATGCCAGGCCAGAGCGATAATCGGCAGCGCCAGGCAGAAGGGCGTAAATCGTGAGAGCTCGGCGGGTAGCCCCAGCTGAAGCCAGAGGCTGACGCTGAACAGCAGCAGGTACCAGATAAGATGCCGCCCGCGCCAGTTCACCGGCTGCGAGACCAGCGATGGCCCCAGCGGCCGCCAGACGGTGCTGGTGAGATAGTGCCAAATCACCAGGCAAGTGGGGGCCAGCGTCAGGCCGCCGGTCAGGGTCAGCAGCAGCGCGTTCAGCCCCTCTTTACCCTCCAGCAGCCACGGCAGCGACTGAAGCAGCGCAGCGGCGATCAGCGCGCCCCCCTGGCGCAGCAGGGTGAGCCAGTCGCGCTGCTGACGATAGCGCGAGATCAGCGCCACCGGCAGCAGGGTTAACAGGCTTCCGGTCATCAATATTATCGGGTGCGCCAGCGCAACTTCCTGCGCCAACCAGAGGATCAGCAGCCACTCCGCGCCCAGCAGAACCGGCCAGTAGCCGCGCGGGCACTGCAGCATCAGGCCAAGACGCAGCCCGAAGGGAAACAGCAGCACCGCAAGATCGGCACGCTCTACCAGGTGCAGGCTGATGCTCCACAGGCAAAACCACGCGGCGGAAAAGATAAAGCAACAGCCGATAACCGAGAGCAGCCGGGAGAGAAAGGCGTTCATTGCCAGCTATCGAACATGCGGCGCGCCAGCTCAACGTCGTTGCTGACGCCCAGCTTTTCCAGCAGATTGGCACGATGAACGTGCACGGTTTTTGGCGACAGGCCCAGCTCGGCGGCAATCTCCTTTACCGCCATCCCCTGCGCCAGCTTTTCCGCCACTTCGCGTTCGCGTTTGGTCAGCGGGTCCCGTCGTCCGGCCGCCAGCTTCATGGCGATATCCGGCGTCAGATAGCAGCCGCCGGCCGCCACGGTGCGGACAGCAGCGATCAGCTCATCCGGGCTGCAGCGCTTGGAGAGAAAACCGCGCGCGCCGGCGTTCAGCGCCTGCTCCACCAGCGCCGGACTGTCGTGCACCGACAGCATTACGATCGCCATTCCTTTCGGTAGCTGGCTTAACAGCTCAAGCCCGGAGATATCCGGCATCGAGATATCGCAGATGCAGACCTGCACGCCGCGGCCGGGCAGCCCCGCCAGCGCTTCGCGCCCGGAACCGAATTCTGCGACGACCTGAAAATCGGCTTCCAGACCCAGCAGTTGGGCAAAGCCGGAGCGGACGATAAGATGATCGTCAATAAGGGCGATTGTGGTCATGGCGATTCCTGGGAGGATAAAAAACGCGCTTACCTTAACGGTATAAACGTCATCCTTCAAGCTGCCTCTGTCCCCCAGTCGCTTACCTGAGTAAGCGCCCGGGGATGCTCATACTTGCCGCCCTGATGCGGCTTGAGTGATTTTGTCTATCGCGCGCCGCGGTTCAAGCCGCGAGCGATTATTCGAAGAACACCGCAATTTTGCTGAACATGGAGGGATCGGACTGATTGCGTACCACTTTCTCAACGTCTTCCAGCTTTTCAATCTGACTAATCATCTGCCCGAGGCGCTGATCGTCGTTGACCAGTAACCAGATGCGGCTCTGGTTGCTGTCCTGAATCGGCAGACAAAGAATGCCTTCCACGTTAAATGCGCGGCGGGCAAACAGGCCGCAAACGTGGGTCATCACGCCGGGATGGTTGCGCACGGTGAGCTGTAGAATAACGTTTTCATGAGTCGCTTGTTGCATGGCTTATTCCCCCACCATTTCAGTATTGGCCGCACCCGGCGGTACCATCGGATACACTTTTTCTTCAGCATCGATACGCACGTGGATCAGCGCCGGACCCGGGCGGTCGATAATCGCCTGCAGCGCCGCCTGCGGGTCGGCTTCGTTATTTAAATCACAGGTTTGCAGACCAAAACCGGCGGCAATCTGCATAAAGTTGACCATGCCAGGATAGGTTGCGGCGAATACGCCCTGCTTATAGAACAGGCTCTGCTGCTGATAAACCAGCCCCAGCGCTTCGTTATTCATCAGGATAATTTTCACGTCCAGCTGATTTTCCGCCGCGGTAGCCATTTCCTGAATGTTCATCATCAGGCTGCCGTCTCCGGAGAAGCAGATGACCTTGCGCTGCGGGTTAGCCAGCGCCGCGCCTACCGCGGCAGGCAGACCAAAGCCCATGGTGCCGAGGCCGCCGGAGGTCAGCCACTGGCGCGGACGGTTCAGCGGATACGCCTGCGCGACCCACATCTGGTGCTGGCCGACGTCGGTGGTCACGATTGCCTCATCGTCAACGCAGGCGGCAACGGCGTTAATCAGGCCATAGTGGGTAAGCGGGTCTTGCTCCTGCGGAATGGTGCAGGGGAACTCCCGCTGCAGATCGGCCACCAGCTGCAGCCATTCGCTGCGCGGCTGCGCCTCGACCAGCGGGAGCAGCTGCGCCAGCACTTCGCCAACATCGCCCTGAATCGCCACGTGCGGCTGTTTGATTTTACCCAGCTCAGAGCGGTCGATATCAACGTGAATAATTTTCGCATTCGGGCAGAACTGCTCGGTTTTACCAATCGCCCGGTCATCAAAACGCGCCCCTAAAACAACCAATAAATCAGCCTCTTGCAAAATAAAATTGGTGCTGCGCGCGCCGTGCATCCCCAGCATGCCCAGCGACAGCGGATGCGCTTTCGGGAGCATCCCCAGCGCCATCAGGGTCTGGGTGGTCGGCAGGTTGGCTTTTTCCGCCAGTTGGCGAATGTGCTCAGGCGCGTTGATCACCCCACCGCCCAGATAGAGCACCGGACGCTGCGCGGCGTTAATCATCGCCGCCGCTTCACGCACGCTGGCGCTATCGAACATCGGAGCCGCCGTACGGGCGCCGGGTTCCGGCAGGGCATCGAGCTCAATGGTCGCGGCCTGAACATCCTTAGGAATATCTATCCACACCGGCCCTGGTCGCCCGGACTGCGCGATGCGAAACGCGTCGCTTATCACCTGCGGCAGCTCAGCAATGTTGCGTACCAGATAGTTATGTTTCGTGATGGGGATAGAGATACCGTAGGTGTCAACTTCCTGGAAAGCGTCGGTGCCGATCATTGAGGCCGGAACCTGGCCGGTAATGCACACCAGCGGAATCGAATCCAGACGGGCATCGGCGATAGCGGTGATCAGGTTAGTGGCTCCCGGACCGCTACAGGCCATACACACCGCCGGTTTGCCCTCGGTGCGCGCCATGCCCTGGGCGATAAATCCCGCGCCCTGCTCGTGACGCGCCAGAATATGGCGGATCTGAGTGCTTTGACTTAACGCATCGTAAATCGGAAGGATGGAGCCGCCCGGAATGCCGCTGACCGTAGTGATCCCCTGACGCTCCAGTAAATGAACGACTAACTGTGCGCCAGTGAAGCGCATTTTTTGTGATGTTGTGCCCGAACTTGCCATGCTCCAGTCCTTTTATTCTGGGCCGACTTACCGGGGGGCATGAAACGAAAAACCCCGCTCGGTTTGCGCCGGCGGGGTTTGGAATTCGTGTTGTTCCGGACCCTACGGCGCGTTGCCGACGACGACCACCACAGACACGACGACCACCGCGGCAGGCGCGGTTAGTAGTAGGGTCGAAGTCAGCGTGGTAGCGTTCATTAGGGACCTGTTGTCTCAAAAAAGGGAATGAATTTATACAAACACAGCTTTTGTCATTTCACAATGGATTTATTTTCAACCAGGAAAAACTGCGTGGAAGATCACATTAATTTGCGGCGGGATAAAAGTAAAAGACCACCTTCTGAGAAGGTGGCTTTTGAGAATGCCCCCTGTAAGGGGG
>NZ_JBEAFR010000075.1:0-155825 GCF_040062315.1 Klebsiella sp. GW_Kp181 | reverse complement strand
GTGAATCGTTACCTTTCCCCGGATTGCGCCGTAAACGGCTTATCCGGGCTACCGGACCGCAGACGGCTGTAAACCCGTAGCCCGGGATAAGGCGTCAGCCGCGACCCGGGGATCCTCCCGGAGGCGGCGCTTAACGCGCCTTGTCCGGGCTACCGGATCGCACGGACCCGTAGCCCGGTCAGCGCAGCGCCACCGGGAGATTTCCTATTAGGAGGCTTTGATGAATGAAACCATAACATTACGCCCCGAAAGCAGGGCATCGACAAAAGATGTCATTATCGATTACATGCTGGCATCAGTAGATGAAGTTGAACAACTGCAGCCCGCGCTTAACCTGTTAGCGCACCCATCGGTTGCCCGCGGAGGCCATGATTTTTTTGTCCATTGCTATGAGGCGGGTACGCAAAATAAAGCAGCTGAAACAGAACCGGCGCTACCTGATACGGTATTTCGGGACTCCACACCGTGGATGCAAAGAAGTGGGCTGCTGTGTGCCGCAGCGGGTCATCTGGATACACTGGGAAAGACGCTGACGCACAATCGTCTGTGCGACCTGGCCGGCCAGTATTGTGCCGGCGCGGCGGATGCCGATGCTGAAACCCGTAGCGGATTTTATACCGTGCGCAGCATATCGCTGCCGGTTTACCGGCGACTGCTGCGGGACAAGCATCCTCATGGCGTCTGCCTGCAGCAGTCACTGCTGCATCTGCTGGCCTGGAAGAGCGAATCACCCTGGGCGCGGCAGCAGGCTCAACGGTTGCTCTGGCAGGGCGGCGTACTGGGTGATAACGGCGAATTTGCGCTGATGACGCTCGATGACGAGCTGCGGGAGCGGCAGTTTGCCTGGCCGGGGCTGTGGTCGCTGCTGGCCGTCACCGGGTTTCTGGCGAAATTCCCGGCCGGGCCGATTTTTGCTGATTAAATAGCGCTCCCCGTTCGGGGAGCCTGTTAGTTGGTCGCAGGATATTCCTGTACGGCGATATGCAGCGTAATTTTTTTATCGTCACGCATAATCACCACCGGAATTTCCGATCCCGGACGGATCTCTGCGACCTGATCCATGGTTTCCAGGGCGGAAACGGCGGGTTTATCGTTAACCGAAATAATCACGTCATTGGCGCGGATCCCTGCCTGGGCTGCCGGGCCTTCCGGCGCCACATCATTCACTACAATCCCCTGCAATTGATCGATACCGCCGCCGCTCTGCGCGTGCAGCGGCGCAATTTCGCGGCCGCTGATCCCAATGTAGCCACGAATCACGCGGCCATCGCGGATCAGCTTATCCATAATCTTGGTCGCCAGCTGGAAAGGAATCGCAAAGCCGATGCCCTCCGGCGTTTCGCCATCGTTGCTTTTATCAAATGACAGGGTATTGATACCCATAAGCTCGCCCAGCGAGTTCACCAGCGCGCCTCCGGAGTTACCGTGGTTGATTGACGCATCGGTCTGCAGGAAGTTCTGGCGCCCAGTGGGGTTCAGACCGATACGCCCGGTGGCGCTGATAATGCCCTGGGTAATGGTTTGCCCGAGGTTGTACGGGTTGCCAATCGCCAGCACGACGTCACCGATATGCGGCACGCGTTTCGGGTTAATCGGAATAACCGGCAGACCGCCGCTGGCGTTGATTTTTAATACCGCCAGATCGGTGAGGGTATCTGAGCCGACCAGCAGCGCTTCAAAGACCCGGCCATCCTGCAGGGCAACAATAATCTGATCGGCATCGTTGATGACGTGCTTGTTGGTCAGAATATAGCCGCGCTGGTCCATGATCACGCCGGAGCCGAGCGTTAACTGATTATGACTGGTGCTGTTAAGGGCGCGGTTATAGACATTGACGACCGCAGGCGCCGCGCGACGGACGGCGGAATTATAGCTGGCGGGGGATTCATCCGCGCTATCGTATTGCGTGGTCGGCGAAAGCTGCCACTGGCGCAGGGAAGGCATGACGGCCAGCAGCAGACCGCCGACGATCAAACCGATAAGTATCGAACGTAAAAGCTTTGCAGGCATGATGCAGATATCGTTGATGGATAGACAGGCGAAGCATAACACGACTTGTCCGGACATCGCACTGCACGCGATGTCCGGAAGGCGAGTTAGCGCAGCAGTAGATAGATGCTTTCGCTGCCGCGAACGACGTTCAGTGCAATGACCGTCGGTTTGCTTTCGAGTACTTTTCGCAGTTCGGCAATCGAGCGCACGCGTTCGCGATTGAGGCCAATAATGATATCGTCCTTATGCAGGCCGGCCTGCGCGGCAGGGCTGCCTTTATCGACGTTATCAATGATGACGCCTTTGGTCCCATCCTTCATCTGACCGTCGCTTAACGATGCGCCCTGTAACGCCGGAGCGATAAGCTCTGCGCTGGCGGAAGACGAGGTGCTCTTGTCCAGCGTGACCTCCACTTCAACGGGTTTCCCTTCGCGCAATAGTCCTAATTTCACCTTGGTTCCCGGCTCGGTCGTGGCGATGCGTGAACGCAGTTCGGCGAAGCTGTTGAGCGGTTTGCCGTTCAGGCTGACGATAACGTCGCCAGATTTAACGCCCGCTTTAGCCGACCCCGAGTTTGGCAGGACTTCGCTAACGAATGCGCCGCGCTGGACGTCAAGATTCATCGCTTTGGCGATATCCGCGCTCATTTCCATTCCTTTAATACCCAACAGGCCGCGTTTGATTTCGCCAAACTGGATAAGCTGCTGAGAGAGGATTTTTGCCATATTGCTGGGAATGGCGAAACCAATGCCGACGCTGCCACCGCCCGGGGCCAGAATGGCGGTGTTGATGCCAATCAGCTCGCCGTTGAGGTTCAGCAGCGCGCCGCCGGAGTTGCCGCGGTTAATGGAAGCATCGGTCTGGATAAAGTTTTCCAGCCCCTCAAGGTTCAGGCCGCTGCGGCCAAGGGCGGAAACAATCCCGGATGTGGCGGTCTGACCCAGGCCAAATGGGTTACCGACGGCGACGGCGAAGTCGCCAACCCGCAGCTTGTCCGAGTCGGCGATAGCGATTTGCGTCAAATTACTGGGCTTGAGGATCTGCAGCAGTGCAATATCGCTCTGCTCGTCGCTGCCGACCAGTTTGGCATCGAATTCACGCCCGTCGTTGAGCTGGACGCTGATCTTCTGGGCCTGATTAATGACGTGATTATTGGTCAGCACGTAGCCTTTTGCGGCATCAATGATGACCCCGGAACCCAATCCTTCAAAAGGCTGCGCCTGCTCTTGCGGCGCGTTGTCGCCAAAATATTTCTTCAACTCTTCCGGCATATCCTGCGCGGGTGACGCGGTACCCTCAACCTGTACGTTCACCACCGCCGGCAACACTTTTTCCAGCATTGGCGCGAGGCTTGGCAGCGCGCCCTGGCCCGGAACTTGTGTCGGTAAAGACGCTGCTGCCGGAGGTAAGGCTGACAACGACAACCCAATGCTTAACGCTAACGCACTCAACAGCAAAGTTGGTTTATTCATTAGTTGCTGGCTCTCGTAACCTGAGGTGTATGGGAAACGTCCCGAATGGCCCGATGTTATTGAATTTTCGACCCGGTAACAACGTGGGCAATAGTTAAATTGTAGCTGGGATGAGAGGTTGAAACGGGCGCAGAGGGTGCGCCCGGAAAATATTTTTACTGGCGTTGCCGAATCAATCGCGCTTTACACCGCCGCGCAGCAGACCGGATGCGCCTTCAGAATAGTCGCGCGGCATCTGGACCGGAGCCTGATCGTTGCCCGCTTCGGACTCTTCCAGACGATTGCGGAACGGATTAGCGTCCGCCATGGTGTCCGGCAGGAGGTTGCTGGAGCTTTTCGCCATATGCTGATACAGCTGGCGGTAATCATGCGCCATGTTATCCAGAAGCTCGGCGCTCTGGGCGAAATGGCTCACCAGCTCTTCGCGGTACTCCTCCAGCTCTGCTTTATTCTTTTCCAGTTCAAACTGCAGCGCCTGCTGTTGGCGTAATTTACGATTGCCAAAACGCATCGCGACGGCACCGATAATGATGCCGACAACTAGCCCAATTAGCGCGTATTCCCAGGTCATGAACATCTCCCGTTGTTTTGTGGTTCCGTAGGGTGGCTATGAGGCTCTCCGCCTGCGCCCGATAGTGCCACTATAACCGCTAATTCCACAGAAGTGGAATCCTGGCGTATCATCACGTAGTGTAGAGCAGCCTTTTTTTCGTCAATCGTGAGCTACGGCATTACGGTTTTCAAGGAATAACAATTAGATCATGCAAAGCCTGTCCCCAACATCGCGTTACCTTTCCGCTCTCAAAGAGGGAAGCCATCAACCTGACGACGTTCAGCGAGAAGCGGTCAGCCGCCTCGATACGATTTATCAAGAATTGCAGAATAAACCTTCGGTAGCGCCGCAAACCGGCGGCGGTCTGCGGGCGAAATTCGGCAAGCTGCTGGGCAAGCGTGAACCCGCTGTCGAAACGGCCGCAGTTCGCGGTCTCTATATGTGGGGTGGGGTCGGCAGAGGGAAAACCTGGCTGATGGATCTGTTCTTTCAAAGTCTGCCGGGAGAACGTAAACAACGTCTGCATTTTCATCGCTTTATGCTGCGGGTACATGAAGAGTTAACCACGCTGCAGGGGCACAGCGATCCGCTGGAAATCGTTGCGGACCGTTTTAAAGCTGAAACCGATGTGCTCTGCTTTGATGAGTTTTTTGTCTCTGACATTACCGATGCGATGCTGCTGGGCGGTCTGATGAAAGCGCTGTTTGCCCGCGGGATAACCCTGGTGGCGACGTCGAATATTCCTCCTGACGAACTGTACCGTAACGGTCTGCAGCGCGCCCGCTTCCTGCCTGCGATCGACGCGATTAAGCAGCACTGCGATGTGATGAATGTCGACGCCGGCATCGATTATCGTCTGCGCACGCTGACCCAGGCGCACCTGTGGCTGTCGCCGCTGAACGCTGAGACCCGGCAGCAGATGGACAAACTGTGGCTGGCGCTGGCGGGCGCAAAGCGCGAGCAGATGCCAACGCTGGAGATAAACCACCGTCCGCTGCCGACGTTAGGCGTTGAGAACCAGACGCTGGCGGCTTCCTTTGCGACGCTGTGCGTGGATGCGCGTAGCCAGCACGACTATATTGCGCTTTCGCGCCTGTTTCATACCGTCATGCTCTTTGATGTGCCGGTGATGACCGGGCTGATGGAGAGCGAGGCGCGGCGCTTTATCGCCCTCGTCGATGAATTCTACGAACGCCACGTCAAACTGGTGGTCAGTGCTGCGGTTCCGCTGTATGAGATCTATCAGGGCGAGAGATTAAAATTCGAGTTCCAGCGCTGTTTATCGCGCCTGCAGGAGATGCAGAGCGAGGAGTATCTGAAGCGAGAACACCTGGCGGGGTAAAACCGGGTACAAATCACATAAAGGGGTCGATCTTTGACCCCGACTTCTCTATAATCTTGCGACCCCACGTTACGAGAAGGTTTTTTTCCCAAAACTTTCTATGTGCCGGCATAGGCTATTCGAAGGGGTAGGTTTGCTGGACAATGTCGTGTGAACCTCAACTGACTAAACGTTTGGGTGTTCACCAACGTGTAACTTATTTATTTGGGTAAGCTTTTAATGAAAACTTTTACAGCTAAACCAGAAACCGTAAAACGCGACTGGTATGTTGTTGACGCGACCGGTAAAACTCTGGGCCGTCTGGCTTCCGAACTGGCTCTGCGCCTGCGCGGTAAGCACAAAGCGGAATACACTCCGCACGTTGATACCGGTGACTACATCATCGTTCTGAACGCAGAAAAAGTTGCTGTAACCGGCAACAAGCGCGAAGACAAAATGTACTATCACCACACCGGCCACATCGGTGGTATCAAAGAAGCGACCTTTGAAGAGATGATTGCCCGCCGTCCTGAGCGTGTGATTGAAATCGCGGTTAAAGGCATGCTGCCAAAAGGCCCGCTGGGTCGTGCTATGTACCGTAAGCTGAAAGTTTACGCGGGTAACGAGCACAACCACGCGGCACAGCAACCGCAAGTTCTTGACATCTAATCGGGATTATAGGCAATGGCTGAAAATCAATACTACGGCACCGGTCGCCGCAAAAGTTCCGCAGCTCGCGTTTTCATCAAACCGGGCAACGGTAAAATCGTTATCAACCAGCGTTCTCTGGAACAGTACTTCGGTCGTGAAACTGCCCGCATGGTAGTTCGTCAGCCGCTGGAACTGGTCGACATGGTTGAGAAATTAGATCTGTACATCACCGTTAAAGGTGGTGGTATCTCTGGTCAGGCTGGTGCGATCCGTCACGGTATCACCCGCGCTCTGATGGAGTACG
The DNA here is from genome assembly GCF_040062315.1 of Klebsiella sp. GW_Kp181. Classification (NCBI taxonomy): domain Bacteria; kingdom Pseudomonadati; phylum Pseudomonadota; class Gammaproteobacteria; order Enterobacterales; family Enterobacteriaceae; genus Klebsiella; species Klebsiella sp. GW_Kp181. Next base: position 149,532 of record NZ_JBEAFR010000075.1, on the reverse strand, counting down.
ATGAGTCCCTGCGTGGCGAACTGCGTAAAGCTGGTTTCGTTACCCGTGATGCTCGTCAGGTTGAACGTAAGAAAGTCGGCCTGCGTAAAGCACGTCGTCGTCCGCAGTTCTCCAAACGTTAATTGTCCTCTGCTTATGCAGAACAATTTGCGAAAAAACCCGCTTCGGCGGGTTTTTTTATGGATAAATTTGCCATTTTCCCTCTACAAACGCCCCATTATTACCACTTTTTCAGCATTTCCAGAATACCCTCACCACAACGTCTTCAAAATCTGGTAAACTATCATCCAATTTTCTGCCCAAATGCAGGTGATTGTTCATTTTTTGTTTGGATGATAAGCAAAAGTGATATCACGCAAATGGGGTTTTTACATCTGGCTGGCCATCCGTGGTCGGCAGCAGTACAAAATTCTGAATATACCTGGAGGTTTTCATGGCTGTCGCTGCCAACAAACGTTCGGTAATGACGCTGTTTTCTGGTCCTACTGACATCTATAGCCATCAGGTCCGCATCGTGCTGGCCGAAAAAGGTGTTAGTTTTGAGATAGAGCACGTGGAGAAGGATAACCCGCCTCAGGATCTGATTGACCTCAACCCGAATCAAAGCGTGCCGACGCTTGTGGATCGTGAGCTCACTCTGTGGGAATCTCGCATCATTATGGAATACCTGGATGAGCGTTTCCCGCATCCGCCGCTGATGCCGGTTTATCCGGTGGCCCGTGGGGAAAGCCGTCTTTACATGCAGCGTATCGAAAAAGACTGGTATTCTCTGATGAATACTATTCAGACCGGTACCGCTTCGCAGGCCGATACTGCACGTAAGCAGCTGCGTGAAGAGCTGCAGGCCATTGCGCCGGTCTTCACCCAGAAGCCGTACTTCCTGAGCGATGAGTTTAGCCTGGTGGACTGCTACCTGGCTCCGCTGCTGTGGCGCCTGCCGGTTCTTGGCGTCGAGCTGGTTGGTGCTGGCGCGAAAGAGCTTAAAGGCTATATGACTCGCGTATTTGAGCGCGACTCTTTCCTCGCTTCTTTAACTGAAGCCGAGCGTGAAATGCGCCTCGGTCGGGGCTAAATGATGGATGTATCACAGCTGACGCCTCGTCGCCCGTACCTGCTGCGGGCGTTCTATGAGTGGCTGCTGGATAACCAGCTGACTCCGCATCTGGTCGTTGATGTTACTCTGCCGGGCGTACTTGTGCCGATGGAGTATGCGCGTGATGGGCAAATTGTTCTCAATATTGCTCCGCGTGCTGTCGGTAACCTGGAGCTGGCGAACGACGAAGTGCGTTTTAACGCGCGTTTCGGCGGTGTGCCGCGCAATGTCTCCGTGCCGATGGCTGCCGTACTGGCGGTTTACGCGCGTGAGAACGGTGCGGGGACCATGTTCGAACCAGAAGCCGCTTACGATGAAGATGTCACCAGCCTGAACGATGAAGAAGAGCTGCCTGACAGCGAAACGGTCATGTCGGTGATCGATGGTGATAAGCCAGATAATCACGACGACGATCCGGATGATACGCCGCCGCCCCGTGGCGGACGCCCGGCGCTACGCGTTGTGAAGTGATATCAATAACAGGCCCTGCGGGGCCTGATTCATATATGAATTCATATGTGAATCAGACAGCATCCCCTATCCCGAGCGAAGCATTCATAGATATGCTTCGCTTTTTTTTCATTTTATAACTTTACTGCTGGCGTCGAGTCTCTTCTCCGTCAGGGCAAAGTGTGTTTCTGCGGCGGGCTGGGTCTGCACAGATTATTTTGCTGTGCCCTATGGTCATCCAGCACAGGAGATAGGGTATATTAGATGAAATGGGAGTGTGAATTCATATTTTTCTGGGTTTATTTATTGTAACTTTAATTAAGGTGTTTCTATGATGAATATGTGTTCTTATTTTACTATTGATGCCGTTTATTTATAAAGAGCAGATTAATTAACTGACCTGTGTTTTATTTAACTTACCTGCAGTTCATGTACTATCTTCTTGTAATCATTGAAGGTTTTTACTTTTTAAAATTTGCAATTATTTTTCTTGAGATTAGTCGTTCAATTAAGTAGATTAGCCGGCGGTGAGAGGAGTCTCTTTCATCATTACTTCCAGTGACTAATTCTTTTCTCAATAATTATTGAGGGGATGATTAGTGATAATGATTTAATTGGATAAAGGATATGCCGATATTTTAATTCATATCGGTCGTACTATACATTAAGGAAAATTGATATGTTCTCTAAAAAGTCACTTTCTGCGCTGTGCGTTTGCGCTGCTATTGTTTCTACTGCAGGCGCCAATGCTGCCACGGATGCCAATCTTACGGTAAAAGGAACTTTTACTCCGGCAGCATGTACTCCGGAACTAAGCAACAGTGGCGTCGTTGATTATGGCTCCATGAACAACTCGGTTCTCGAGAAAACAATTAACGGTAACTCCTTAGTTCAGCTGGGAAAAAAATCCATTACTTTAACGGTAAGCTGCGATGCGGCGACCAGCGTGGGTATTATTGCGCAGGATAACCGCGCGAGTTCTAAAGTCACGCTTTCAAGTTCGGCCTATATTGCAGACTATGTACCGGGTCAGAATATGTCGAATACTAATGCAGTATTTGGCCTCGGCACCGTTAACAACGTGAACATTGGTGCTTACACCGTTACGGCAATGAAGGATGGGTTAACTGCCGATGGTGCAGCAGTGGATATGATTGTGAAAGATACGGATGTAGCAAGTTCCGTATGGAAGAATGCGAACGGTGGTGGGTTATATTATCCTGATACTACCCGTATCGTTACCGTTGCTGAAACCGGCAAAACCACCCCAATGTTGTTTAAAGATTTAGTGATGCCGCTGGATATTGTTTCCGCCGTTCAGGACAATGGCGTACTGGGTGCCGGAACAAAAATCGAGCTCGATGGTAATGCCACGCTGAGTCTTGTTTATCTCTAATATTTATATGCTGTCCTTCTGAAATTCGGCCCAATAAATATTTTTATAAAATTTATTGGGCCTGTTAATAAGCTCTATCTCATTTTAATACACACCACTAATATGAAAAAAACGCTGCTGTTGTCGATATTGATATTGACGACCCGGGCCAATGCCAGCGGCATGGTGCCTGAGACATCTGTTTTACTCGTTGATGAACAAAAAGGTGAGGTGTCGATGAACCTCACCAATTCAGATCCGCATCCGTCCCTGCTTTATACCAAAGTGGTTGATTTAGCCGATAGCGATAAATCTATCCGCTTAATTGTTACACAACCGGTAGTACGCGTAGAGCAAGGGGACACGCAAAAGATCCGTTTTATTTTGCAAACCTCTAAACCGCTGCAGCATGAAGAGTTTAAACGGGTCACCTTTGAAGGCATTCCGCCGAAGGAAAAGGAAAAACTGAAAACAACGGTCACAATTCGTCAGGATTTACCGGTCATTATCCATCCGGCTGGCCTGCCGGAGGAGCCCGCGCCGTGGAAGCATCTGGTCTGGCGCAAAAAGGGCGGCCAGGTGGAGATCAGTAATCCGAGCGACTATGTCGTCAGGATGACGGCCATGTTTAATACTTTGCCGTCAGGTTCTCCCGGCGAGTTAGCGAAAACGTATCTCCTGCCGCACACCAGCGTCAGCGTAAAATTACCTGCTAAAGCGGGAGCGGATACGAAAGTCGAGTTTTATCCGGCAAGCCGCTATGGATATAAAGGAGAGCGCTACATCACCTCGTTGCAGTAACCATGTTCAAGGATGAACGGAATGCTCAGGAAAAAGCTGTTGGCCTGTCTTATCGGGTTGGGAAGCGCTCAACTGGCGGTAGCTGAAGAGGCCAAAAAGAGCGCGATAGAATTTGATAGTGAAACCTTAACGTCTTTGGGTATCGATCCGCAAATTGCGCATTATTTCTCCTCAGAAGCCAAATTCCTGCCAGGGGCGACCTCGGTTATGCTGGGCGTTAACGGTAAGGATAAGGGGAATATCGTTGCCCACTTTGATGATGACGGCCAGCTGTGTTTCGATAAAGCGTTTATGGAACAGGCCGGTGTTCACCAGCCCAGGAACGATAGCGAGGGCTGCTATGACTATTTACAGGCCCATCCTGAAACGATCCTAAAAGCGTCGCCCGGAAAAGGGCGAATCGATCTGATATTACCGCAGGAGCAATTAGTTAGCCAAAGTACCGACCTCAGCGGATACGACACGAGCGGTACGGCTGGGGTGCTGAATTACACCTTTTTCGCTTCGCGCAACGATTATAGCGGCGGTCATTCCGAGTATTCGCAGCTGATGCTGGACGGTGGTCTAAACGTGAATACCTGGCTGCTGCGTAGCCATCAGCTATTAAGCCGTGCGAATAATCAGTTTACCAGCGAAAATTCGCAGACCTACCTGCAGCGCACCTTTACGCAGATAAAAAGCACCGTTAAGGCCGGAGAGGTAGGCATGAATAATCCTTTGCTCGACGGCGCCGAGCTATACGGTATCTCCTTTGTGCCGGAGAGCGCCCTTAACGATGCCGGGAGCGGCGTGCTGGTAACCGGGATCGCCAGTACCCCGCAGGCGCGGGTTGAGATTCGCCAGCAAGGGATCATGGTGTATTCCACTTTAGTGCCTGCCGGCCCCTTTACCTTAACGGATATTCCTCTGCGCAACGTCACCAGCGATCTGACGATCACCGTTATTGAGACCGATGGCAGCCAGCATAGCCAGGTGGTTCCCGCCTCATTGTATCGCTCCGGGCTGGGGCCTGCGGGCGGATATCAATTTTCATTAGGCCGGGTGGGCGATGCATATAGCCAGCAGCCCTGGGTAGCCAGCCTGGCTGGCGGCTGGAAGCTGAATGCCAGGCATAATTTAACTAGCGGCGCGATCGTTGCCCAGAGCTACCAGGCCTTAGGAATACGCGTTGACTCAGCACTGCCGCAGGAAATTTCGCTTTCCCTTCAGATTAACCAGGCGTTCGATCGCGATAATGCGCAGCAGGGCCAGAAGTACAATCTATCGGCCTCCTGTGCAACACCGTCCGGTTTTGGGCTGAATGCTTCGTTGAGCAAATACTCTGAAGAGTATCGTGAGTTTTCTCAGGCTATTGATAAGAGTTTTAGCGCCACCAATAAAATGGAGTACTCATTGGGCGCGAGCTGGGGACACCCTGTTATAGGTACGATGAGCGCCAGCTTCTATGATGTAACAGGGTTCGATAGCCACAATAATTCTCGCTACGCGACGCTTAACTGGGGAAAGAGTTTTAGCGCATTTTCCGTATCGGCAAGCTGGCAGCGCCAGCTCAGCGGCGGAAGTATCGAACAAAGCAATGATAATATTTTTTACCTGAACCTGAATATTCCCTTCCAGCAGCATTCGGTCAACGCTTACGCGCGCAGTGAAAAAGGGCGGAAGAGATTCGGTACTTCGGTAACGGGCACTATCAGCGATGACACCACTTATACCCTCGGCGCCGAACGTGACCAGACCGAGAGTCGGAACAGCTTCAGCGGCGGGGTAAATCAGAATCTGCATTACACGCAGCTAAGTATGAATGCGAGTACCAACGGTTCGCAGAGCCATAGCTATTCCGGAACGCTGCGCGGGGGAATGGCCGCCCACCGCCATGGTGTGACTTTTACACCGTGGGCGATTCGCGACACCTTTGCCATTGCCAGCCTGGATAAGCCGGTTTCCGGAGTGCGCATCGAGACATCGCAGGGGCCGGTGTGGACTGACTTCAGCGGTCAGGCTGTCATCCCTTCCGTTTCGGCCTGGCGAGATGCAGTCGTTGAAATCAACACTGGGACTTTGCCAAAGAATATGGATATTGGCAATGGGCTCAGAATGCTCAAGCAAGGCCGAGGGGCCGTAGGCAAAATCCGCTTTTCTACCATCACGGAACGCCGGGTATTGCTGAGTGTCACGATGGGGAACGGTGATCCGCTGCCGAAGGGGGTCGCCGTAACGGATTCAGCGGGCAATTACTTAACGACTTCCGTCGATGACGGCGTGCTTTTTTTGAACAACCTCACAGGGAGACAAACATTGGTGGCGAAACTGGAAAAGGGAAGTTGCCGCATCTCACTAACGCTGCCTGAAGCGCCAGACGCAGATGCGTTCTATGAAAATGCCAGCGGGGTATGTCAATGATTCGTCTATGGCTGGGCCTTAGCCTGCTGGCGTTTTCCGGCACCCTTCTGGCCGGATGCGAATTAAATAGCACGCAGCGTTCGGTTGACTATCTGCCCGTTCGCCCGGCAGAACGTCAGCAGGCGGGAGATAAGCCTGTGGTACTTCCGGAAAAGCAGTTCGTCCTGCATGTACATTGTGATAAGCCACAACGTATTCGGCTTTTCTTCGGTAGCGCCTATGCGCAAAACGGCAGGTTCGCACTTGGCAATCGTGGGGAAATGAATATTACCGCCGGGCAAGCGGTGGCTGACGATCGCGACGTGATGCTGGTCCCTGTACGGAGCGCCGGGGCGCCGATTACCGCTGAAGCAGCAAAGCGATCCCGCATTGTGCTCAATCAAGGGATCGCCTTTGTACAGGGAGAAGAGATTGAAGCCAGTCAGCTCTCTGTGGTTCTGAACGTGGCTTCAATGATGGAGAGCCAGGCGATTACGGATCGCGTAACGTATCGTGGGAATCTGCAGATCAGGGTGGTAACTCCATGAGGTACGCCTTTGTTTTATTCGCGCTTTTACTCAGTCCGATCCTTCACGCCGGCGACAACCTTAGTATTGATTTTACCGTGACCGCAGAAGCGGCGGCGTGCACGCCAACGCTGAGCCATAACGGCATCGTAGATTTCGGTGAACGGCATGTCGGGTCGCTATCAACGTCCGCATTTACCCAGCTAGGCGTGCGGGATATTACCTTAACGATTACCTGCGAATCCTCCACCGGGATCGCTATTACGGCGAGAGATGCGCGATCCAGTTCCGCTATCACGGGAAAAGATACACACGGCCATGAGGGAGTGCTTTTTCAGGTCAATGGCGGCGGATACATAAGCGACAAATTACGGCTTTTTGGTCTGGGTATGACGATGGAAAATAAACCTATTGGCAGCTATGCGATGCAAATCGATTCCGCCAATACCATCGCGGTTGATGATAAAAAAGTTGCCGTTGATATCGCCGGATCGGCCAGCAAGGAGGGACCGTGGGAAGTTTCCTCGCTTTTACCGCTCCCAACGGGACAGGACTATTTCTATACCTTTGTTAAAAAAGGCTCTTCGGTGCCGCAGCCAATCACGGCGGCAACGGTGCCTCTGCAGATAAGCGCATCGGTGGGAAGTAATCTCAGGAGCGGGCAAAAGGTGACGTTGGACGGCGAGGCGGTAATCAGTATTGTCTATCTCTGAATGAATAAGCTTGCGGGCTCCGGGACCCGCAAGCTTTTTTCGTTACACTTCCAGGTAGTTCAGGATGCCGTCAGCCGCCTTACGGCCTTCGGCAATCGCGGTGACCACCAGGTCAGAGCCGCGAACGATATCGCCGCCGGCGAAGATTTTCGGGTTGCTGGTCTGGAAAGCATTGTCGCTGCCTTCCGGCGCAATCACGCGGCCCTGAGAATCGAGCTCAACGCTGTGCTTCGCCAGCCATTCCATGCTGTGCGGACGGAAACCAAATGCCATGACTACGGCATCTGCTGGCACCACATGTTCTGAGCCGGCAACGATTTCCGCGCGGCGGCGGCCTTTCGCATCCGGCTGGCCCATCTCCGTACGCGCCATCTTCACGCCGCAGACTTTACCGTTGGCATTCACTTCAATGCCCAGCGGCTGAACGTTGAACTGGAATTCCACGCCTTCTTCCCGCGCGTTTTTCACTTCGCGCTTCGAGCCCGGCATGTTCTCTTCATCACGGCGATAGGCGCAGATGACGTGAGTCGCGTTCTGGCGAATCGAGGTACGCACGCAGTCCATTGCGGTGTCGCCACCGCCAAGAACCACGACGCGTTTGCCTTCCATGCTGACGTACGGCTCGTCCGCCGTTTCACCAAAGCCCATGATCTGCTTGGTATTGGCGATCAGGAAGGGCAGCGCATCAAAGACGCCGCTGGCGTCTTCGTTTTCCAGACCGCCGCGCATTGACTGATAGGTACCAACGCCGAGGAATACCGCATCGTACTCTTTCAGCAGATCGTCGAGCTGTACATCGCGACCCACCTCGGTATTGAGTTTGAACTCAATGCCCATACCGGTAAAGATCTCGCGACGACGGGTCATCACCTCTTTTTCCAGCTTAAAGGCTGGAATACCAAAGGTCAGGAGGCCGCCGATCTCCGGATGGCGATCGAAGACTACCGCCTTCACGCCGTTACGGGTCAATACGTCGGCGCACGCCAGACCTGCCGGACCCGCGCCGATAATGGCGACGGTTTTGCCGGTTTGTTTCACGCCGCTAAGGTCAGGACGCCAGCCCATTTCGAACGCTTTATCGTTGATATAACGCTCAATGTTACCGATGGTTACCGCGCCGAACTCATCGTTCAGGGTGCAGGAACCTTCGCACAGGCGGTCCTGCGGGCAAACCCGTCCGCAGACTTCCGGTAGGGTATTGGTCTGATGCGACAGCTCAGCCGCTTCGAAAATACGTCCTTCATTAGCCAGCTTCAGCCAGTTCGGGATGTAGTTATGCACCGGGCATTTCCATTCGCAGTACGGGTTGCCGCAGGACAGGCAGCGATCTGCCTGTGCTTTAGCCTGGCCTTCTGAAAACGGCTCGTAAATTTCCACAAATTCAATTTTACGGATCTTCAGCGCTTTTTTAGGCGGATCAACTCGCTGTAAGTCGATAAATTGATAGACATTCTGACTCATCTTAACCCCTTACTGCGCCTGCACCCGCAGCTCAGCTGCGGAACGACTACGGTGACCCAACAGTGCTTTAACATCGCTGGACTTCGGTTTGACCAGCGCAAACTTCGCCGAGAAGGCCGGCCAGTTGGCCAGAATCTCTTCACCGCGCTGTGAACCGGTAAGCTGCACATGCTCGGTAATTAAACCGCGCAGGTGCTCTTCATGGATGGCCAGAGAGTCAACGTCCAGCACTTCTACCAGTTCAGAGTTCACGCGTTTACGGAAGTCGCCGTCTTCATCCAGTACGTAACCAAAGCCACCGGTCATGCCTGCGCCGAAGTTGACGCCGGTTTTGCCCAGCACGCAGACGATGCCGCCGGTCATATATTCACAGCCGTTGTCGCCGATACCTTCGACGACGGTGATAGCCCCGGAGTTACGCACTGCGAAACGCTCGCCCGCACGACCCGCAGCATACAGACGACCGCCGGTCGCGCCGTACAGACAGGTGTTGCCGATAATGCTGGCTTCATGGCTACGGAAGGCCGAGCCTACCGGAGGACGAATGGCGATCAGGCCGCCGGCCATCCCTTTACCCACGTAGTCGTTCGCGTCGCCGGTCAGATGCAGCTCAACGCCGCCGGCATTCCACACGCCGAAGCTCTGACCTGCGGTACCGCTGAAGTGGGCGGTAATAGGATCTGCTGCCAGGCCCTGGTCACCGTGGGTCTGGGCGATGTAGCCGGACAGCGAGGCTCCTACGGAACGGTCGGTATTGCGGATATCGAACCAGAACGTTTTGCTCTGCTTGCCGTCAACAAAGGGTTTTGCCTGCTGCAGCAGCTGCGCATTCAGGACGCCATTATCGAACGGCGGGTTGTTCTCCGTGCAGTACAGCGCTTTGCCTGGATGCGGCTCCGCGGTTTCCAGCAGCTTGCTCAGATCCAGCTTCTGCTGCTTGGCGGTAAAACCGTCCAGCTCTTTCAGCAGATCGGTACGGCCAATCAGATCCACCAGACGCTTCACGCCCAGCTGTGCCATCAGCTCGCGCGTTTCGCGGGCGATGAATTCAAAGTAATTGGTCACTTTAAACGGCAGACCGTGGTAGTGGTTCTTACGCAGTTTGTCATCCTGGGTTGCTACGCCGGTTGCGCAGTTGTTCAGGTGACAAATACGCAGATATTTACAGCCCAGCGCCACCATTGGTCCGGTCCCGAAGCCGAAGCTCTCAGCGCCGAGGATAGCCGCTTTGATGATATCGAGGCCGGTTTTCAGCCCACCATCGACCTGCAGACGAATTTTATGGCGCAGCCCGTTAGCAACCAGCGCCTGCTGGGTTTCTACCAGTCCAAGCTCCCACGGACATCCCGCGTACTTCACTGACGATAGCGGGCTGGCGCCGGTGCCGCCGTCGTAGCCGGCAATGGTGATTAAATCCGCGTAAGCTTTTGCTACGCCGGTGGCAATAGTCCCGACGCCCGGTTCAGAGACCAGCTTCACGGAGATCATCGCTTTCGGGTTGACCTGTTTCAGGTCGAAAATCAGCTGTGCCAGATCCTCGATCGAGTAGATATCGTGGTGCGGCGGCGGAGAAATTAACGTTACGCCAGGTACTGAATAGCGCAGTTTGGCGATATACGGAGTCACTTTATCGCCGGGTAACTGGCCGCCTTCGCCAGGCTTAGCACCCTGGGCGACTTTAATCTGGATAACGTCGGCGTTGACCAGATAAGCCGGAGTCACGCCGAAGCGGCCGGAGGCGACCTGCTTTATGCGCGACACTTTATTGGTGCCGTAGCGCGCCGGGTCTTCGCCGCCTTCGCCGGAGTTGGAGTTGCCGCCGAGGCTATTCATGGCTTCCGCCAGCGCTTCGTGCGCTTCCGGGCTCAGCGCGCCGATAGACATCGCCGCGGTATCGAAGCGTTTGAACAGTTCGCTCGCCGGTTCAACGTCGTCCAGGTTCACCGTGGTTCCGTCCGGGGTGACGGAAAGCAGGTCGCGCAGCGTTGCCGCCGGGCGCTCGTTAACCAGCTTCGCGTACTGCTGATAATCGCTGTACTCACCGCTTTGTACCGCTTGCTGCAGGGTGCGCACCACGTCCGGGTTGTAGGCGTGATATTCGCCGCCGTGAACGTATTTCAGCAGACCGCCCTGATCCAGCGGTTTACGCGCCAGCCAGGCACGTTTCGACAGATTCAGCAGATCCTGCTGGAAATCATCGAAGCCCGCGCCGCCGATACGGCTGACAACGCCCTGGAAGCACAGATCGGAGACTTCGCGATGCAGGCCGACCGCTTCAAACAGCTTCGAGCAGCGATAGGATGCAATGGTCGAAATCCCCATCTTCGACATGATCTTATACAGACCTTTGTTGATGCCGTTACGATAGTTCAGCATCACCGCGCGGTACTCTTTGTCGATGGCTTTATTATCGACCAGCTTCGCCAGGGTTTCATAGGCGAGGTACGGATAGATAGCCGTCGCGCCGAAGCCGAGCAGCACGGCAAAGTGGTGCGGATCGCGGGCGCTGGCGGTTTCGACAATAATGTTGGCATCGCAGCGCAGGCTCTTATCGACCAGGCGGGTCTGGATCGCGCCTACCGCCATCGGTGCCGGTACCGGCAGACGGTTTTTAGCGATGTTACGGTCTGAGAGCACCAGCAGAACGGTACCGTTACGCACCATCTGCTCGGCTTTATCGCACAGCGCCTTCACGGTTTCAGCCAGCGTGGTTTCGGCGGCATCAAAAGTGATATCCAGGACGTCGGCGCGATAGTGCTCCTCTTCCATGGTGGTCAACTGTTTAAAATCCGAGTACAGCAGAATCGGCGATTTGAAGCTCAGGCGATGCGCCTGGCCTTCCGCTTCACAGAAGACGTTCATTTCACGGCCGATGCTGGTGGCCAGCGACATAACGTGCGCTTCGCGCAGCGGATCGATCGGCGGGTTAGTGACCTGCGCGAACTGCTGGCGGAAGTAATCGTAAATGATACGCGGCTGGCTGGAGAGCACGGCAAATGGGGTATCATCACCCATTGAGCCGACCGCTTCCTGGCCATTTTCACCCAGTACGCGCAGGACGGAATCCAGCTCTTCGGCACTGTAGTTGAACTGTTTCTGATAGCTGGCGAGGGTATCATCGTCCAGCTGGCGGCTACCGACCTCTTCGTCCGGCAGTTCTTCGAACGGCACCAGACGACGGACGTTTTTCGCCATCCACTCTTTATACGGGTGACGGCTTTTCAGATCGTTGTCGGTTTCCGCGGAGTGCAGAATACGCCCCTCGCGGGTATCGATAACCATCAGTTCGCCTGGACCGACGCGGCCTTTTTCAACGACTTCATCCGGCTGATAATCCCAGATACCCACCTCGGATGCGCAGGTGATGAGCTTATCTTTGGTGATCACATAGCGTGCCGGACGCAGGCCATTACGGTCGAGGTTACAGGCGGCGAAGCGACCATCGGACATCACGATGCCCGCCGGGCCGTCCCACGGTTCCATATGCATGGAGTTAAAGTCAAAGAACGAGCGCAGCTCGGGATCCATATCCGGGTTATTTTGCCAGGCTGGCGGAACCAGCAGGCGCATTGCGCGAATGATGTCCATCCCGCCCGCCAGCAGCAGCTCCAGCATGTTATCCATAGAGCTGGAGTCAGAGCCGGTTTCGTTAACGAACGGCGCGGCGTCGTGGAGGTCAGGGATTAGCGGCGTCTGGAACTTATAGGTACGGGCGCGGGCCCACTGGCGGTTACCGGTAATGGTGTTGATTTCACCGTTGTGTGCCAGGTAACGGAAGGGCTGAGCCAGCGGCCAGCGCGGCACGGTATTGGTGGAAAAGCGCTGGTGGAACAGACAGATGGCTGACTCCAGGCGCAGATCCGCGAGGTCCAGGTAGAAGCGCGGCAAATCCGCCGGCATACACAGACCTTTATAAATGTTGACCAGGTTCGACAGGCTGCAAACGTAAAAATCTTTATCTTCCTGCAGACGCTTTTCGATACGACGGCGCGCGATGAATAAGCGGCGCTCCATGTCGCGCGGGCGCCAGCCAGCCGGGGCGTTAACAAAGATTTGTTCTATACGGGGCAGCGAGGAGAGGGCGATTTCACCTAGTACGCCTTCATTGGTTGGCACATCGCGCCAGCCGACGATAGACAGCGTTTCGCGCTGAAGTTCTTCTTCGACGATGCGGCGCGCCGCGTTTGCCAGTTCAGGATCCTTATTAAGGAACAGCATCCCAACGGCGTAATTTTTGGCTAAACGCCAGCCGCGCTCTTCCGCAACAATTCGGAAGAAACGATCGGGTTTTTGTAGCAGCAAGCCACAACCGTCGCCGGTTTTTCCATCGGCAAGAATCGCGCCGCGGTGCTGCATTCGGGCCAGTGCGTGTATAGCGGTTCGCACTACCTTGTGGCTAGGTTCGCCTTCTATGTGGGCGATCAGGCCGAAACCACAGTTATCCCTCTCAAGGGATTTATCGTACAACATATCAGTGAACCTCCCCAGGCTCTACGGGACTCCCTCCGATACCGATTGCGCACGGGCACAGAAAGAGCATGGCGACGGGGTTTACACCTCGCATTCGCCCTCTTTAAATCCTTTTCGCATCGGTACACAAGTTTGAGGACTTGCTGTTAAGAGGGAATCTCAATTACTGCATAAATATGATGAGCAGAGCGCTCATCCAGAAAGCTTCCAGCGGATTCCCAACTTATCGGGAATCCACACATACGTCAAATGGCAATCTTATTTATACAAAAATGTGCTATGCAACAGCTAATTAAATGATTTTTAAGAGAATAAATGCGTTTTAAATACTACTGAAACGTGCCCGGAGACAGAAACGAGTGTGATCTGTCTCACTGTATCGACGGCACGACATTATCTGTCTGTGCTGAATTGTTTTTTTATCGCAGTTTTTTAAACTGCTTTTAATTTATTTTTTGGTGGCTAATACTGTTTTGTGCCCGGGTAAAGATAATTGCCAATCAGCGGCTATGTATAAGGAAAAGTCATTACCCTGAACATGAATTAAATTGCAATTATCTTGATTGTTTATGCAATGAGGTAAGCGGCCGCGTTGACGATTGATCCAGGTCATCGCCGTCGGTAGCTAAAAATGGCAGGCTTGGCCCCTTTCTTAAGGCCGGTCTATCAGATTATGCAGTTACAAAAATTAGTCAACATGTTTGGTGGGGATCTTGCGCGCCGATATGGAGAAAAGGTTCACAAACTGACGCTGCACGGTGGATTTAGCTGTCCAAATCGCGATGGCACCATTGGTCGTGGCGGCTGTACCTTTTGTAATGTCGCTTCTTTTGCCGATGAAGAGCAGCAGCAGCATTCGATTGCTGAGCAGCTAGCCCATCAGGCGCAGCGGGTAAACCGGGCTAAGCGCTATTTGGCCTATTTCCAGGCCTATACCAGTACGTTTGCCGAAGTTCAGGTACTGCGCTCCATGTATCAGCAGGCAATCAGCCAGGCCAGCATCGTCGGGCTGTGCGTGGGCACCCGTCCGGACTGCGTCCCCGGAGCCGTATTGGACCTGCTGAGTGAGTATCGGGAGCAGGGCTACGAAGTATGGCTCGAGCTGGGTTTACAAACCGCGCATGATAAAACGCTGCACCGAATTAACCGCGGCCACGATTTTGCCTGCTATCAGCGAACCACCCGCCTGGCACGCGAGCGCGACCTTAAAGTGTGTAGCCACCTTATCGTGGGCCTGCCGGGCGAGGGACAGGGTGAATGCCTGGAGACCTTAGAGCAGGTAGTGGAGACCGGCGTAGACGGCATTAAGCTGCATCCACTTCATATTGTGAAGGGGAGCATTATGGCCAGGGCCTGGCAGGCAGGAAGGTTAAACGGTATTGCGCTGGACGACTATACGGTTACCGCAGGAGAGATGATCCGTCACACCCCTCCGGAAGTGATTTATCACCGTATCTCCGCCAGCGCGCGCCGCCCAACGCTGCTGGCGCCGCTGTGGTGTGAGAACCGCTGGACCGGGATGGTTGAACTGGATAAATACCTCAATGAACACGGCGTTCAGGGGTCTGCTCTCGGTCGCCGCTGGATCTCTCCATAGCAGGCGGATAACGTCATCGCTACGGCGCATTTATTTTGCTTTATCCTCTGAAAAAAAGTGGTGTGACCAACGTCACTGTCGTTAATATAAATCTGGTTATTTTATCTTGTATGGTAGTAGGCTATTACCGTTAATAATATTGAATCAGGTGATTTCGTATGCAAATGACAATGCGTTGGTTTGGGCCGGAGGAAGACAAGGTCTCTCTGGAATATATCCGCCAGGTTCCCGGCGTTGAAGGCGTGGTGGGGGCGCTCTATGATGTCGCGGTTGGTGAGGTATGGCCGCTGGAAAAAATCCAGCGCCTGGTAAATCAGGTTCATGATGCCGGGCTAAAAATGGAAGTTATCGAAAGCGTCAATATTCATGACGATATTAAAATAGGGCTGCCTTCCCGCGATCGCTATATTGCCAACTATCAACAGACTATCCGTAATCTTGCCCGGTTTGGCGTAAAAGTGATTTGCTATAACTTCATGCCGGTTTTTGACTGGATGAAGACCGATATGAACTATGTTCTGCCGGATGGCTCCCGGACGATGGCTTTTGAAAAAAAAGACATTGATAAGAGCCTGGAAGAGGTGGTGAAAGAGGTTCTGGATAACTCAAATGGTTTTGCGCTGCCGGGCTGGGAACCTGAGCGTCTGGCCAAAGTTCAGGAGCTGTTTGCGCAGTACAAAGATGTTGATGACAAGACGCTGCGGGAGAATCTGGTCTATTTTCTGAAGGCGGTTATCCCCGTCTGCGAAGAGGTCGGCGTGAAAATGGCTATTCATCCGGACGATCCGCCGTACTCTATTTTTGGCTTGCCGCGTATCGTGAAAAATCGCGACGATCTGGATTGGATCTGCCGGGCGGTAGATTCTGAGGCCAATGGCATCACGCTCTGCACCGGTTCAATCGCGGAAGATCCTGCCAATGACGTCTACTCGATTCTGGCCGAGTTTACACGGCGCAAGCGTATCCATTTTGCCCATGTGCGTAATATTAATCTTATTAAAGATAAAGACTTTTATGAATGCGCTCATCCGTCAGAATTTGGCTCTTTGGACATGTATAAAGTGATGCAGGCGCTCTATGACAATGGTTTTAGTGGCTATATACGCCCGGATCATGGACGTTTTATCTGGGGTGAAACAGGGCGGCCAGGTTATGGATTGTACGACCGTGCGCTGGGCGTGACCTACCTGAAGGGGCTGTGGGAAGCGCTCAGTAAACGCTAACGCTCGTTTTGTTCTCTTCTCTATTTCCGGCTGACGCCCGTTCAGCGTCAGCCGCGTAACTGCAATCCTTCCCGCATTTTTTGCACAACTTACAGCGTCTTGCTCAGAATTGAGTATTATTGTGCGAAGTTGTCGCGAAGGAATCCCTTATGAAGCAAATCCGTATGCTGGCGCAGTATTATGTTGACCTGATGATGAAGCTGGGTCTGGTGCGCTTTTCAATGCTGCTGGCCTTTGCGCTGGTGGTGCTGGCGATAGTTGTGCAGATGGCCGTTACGATGGTGCTGCATGGCCAGGTGGAAAGTATTGATGTGATCCGCTCCATCTTCTTCGGCCTGCTGATTACCCCGTGGGCGGTCTATTTCCTTTCGGTGGTGGTTGAGCAACTGGAAGAGTCCCGGCAGCGCCTCTCGCGGCTGGTAGAGAAACTGGAGGAGATGCGCGAGCGCGATCTCAAGCTGAATGTGCAGCTTAAGGACAATATCGCCCAGCTTAATCAGGAAATCGGCGAACGTGAAAAGGCGGAAGCGGAACGTGAAACGACGCTTGAGCAGCTCAAAATTGAGATGAAAGAGCGTGAAGAGGCGCAAATTCAGCTTGAGCAACAATCCTCTTTTCTGCGCTCCTTCCTTGATGCTTCTCCGGATCTGGTTTTCTATCGTAATGAAGATAAAGAGTTTTCCGGTTGTAACCGTGCGATGGAGCTTTTGACAGGCAAAAGTGAAAAGCAGCTTATCCATCTGAAGCCGCAGGATGTTTATACCGAAGAAGTGGCGGAAAAGGTGCTGGAAACGGATGAGAAAGTCTTCCGCCATAACGTCTCACTAACCTACGAACAGTGGCTGGATTATCCGGACGGGCGTAAGGCCTGCTTTGAAATCCGTAAGGTTCCTTATTACGACCGCGTAGGTAAGCGGCGCGGCCTGATGGGTTTTGGCCGCGATATCACGGAGCGTAAGCGCTATCAGGACGCTCTGGAGCGAGCCAGCCGAGATAAGACCACCTTTATCTCAACGATCAGCCACGAGCTGCGTACGCCGCTTAACGGCATTGTAGGGCTTAGCCGAATTCTGCTGGATACCGATTTGACCGGCGAACAGGAAAGATACCTGAAAACCATCCATGTCTCAGCGGTAACCCTTGGTAATATCTTCAATGATATTATTGAGATGGATAAGATGGAGCGGCGTAAAATTCAGCTGGACAACCAGCCGGTTGATTTTACCGGTTTCCTTGCGGACCTGGAAAACCTCTCCGGCCTGCAGGCGCAGCAGAAAGGCCTGCATTTTGTGCTGGAACCCACGCTTCCGCTGCCGCATAAAGTGATCACCGACGGAACGCGTTTACGCCAAATCTTGTGGAATCTTATTAGTAATGCGGTGAAATTTACTCCGCAAGGCGGGAATGTGAACGTCCGCGTGCGCTATGACGAGGGGAATATACTGCACTTCGAAGTGGAAGATTCAGGTATCGGCATCCCTGAAGCGGAGCAGGATAAGATTTTCGCCATGTACTACCAGGTTAAAGATAGCCAGGGCGGCAAGCCTGCGACGGGCACCGGTATCGGTCTTGCCGTATCACGTCGCCTGGCGCGAAATATGGGGGGGGATATCTGCGTTTCCAGCCTGCCGGGTAAAGGCGCGACATTTACCCTCACCGTACATGCTCCGGCCGTTGCGGAAGAGGTTGAAGATACGCTGGCGGAAGATGAAATGCCATTACCTGCGCTGAACGTGCTGCTGGTGGAAGATATTGAGCTAAACGTGATCGTTGCGCGATCGGTACTTGAGAAGCTTGGCAATAGCGTCGATGTGGCGATGACCGGTAAGGCTGCGCTGGAGATGTTCGTCCCCGGCGAATACGATCTGGTGCTGCTTGATATCCAACTGCCGGATATGACCGGCCTTGATATCTCTCGTCAGCTTAAACAGCGCTTTGCCGCCGACGAGCTTCCGCCGTTGGTTGCGCTTACCGCTAACGTACTGAAGAACAAGAATGAGTATCTGGAAGCGGGAATGGATGATGTCCTGAGTAAGCCGTTATCGGTTCCGGCATTAACCGCGATTATCAAAAAATTCTGGGATGCGCCGGAAGAAGAGGAGAATGAGATGCCATCTGTAGATAGCAGTAAATCGGCTTCAGTACTGGATATTCCGATGCTTGAGCAGTACATCGAACTGGTAGGGCCGAAGCTTATTTATGACGGTCTGGCCGTCTTTGAAAGAATGATGCCGGGCTATATGGCGGTTCTGGAGTCTAATTTAACCGCTCGCGACCAGAAAGGAATTGTTGAAGAGGGGCACAAGATTAAAGGGGCTGCGGGCTCGATCGGTTTGCGCCATATTCAACAGTTAGGTCAGCAGATCCAGACGCCGGATTTACCCGCATGGGCGGATAACGTTGGCGAATGGGTTGAAGAGATGAAATCAGAATGGCAAAGCGATGTCGCGGTACTGAAAGCGTGGGTCGCGGCGGCAGATAAAAAATGACCCCGGATAAACCGGGGTGCGCGAATACTGCGCCAACACCAGGGAACTGGACATTGCGCCAGAATCATTTAAGTGATTTTTTTACACGGCGCAACCTGAGGATTTGGCTTACTCGCTCATTAAGATAGCAAACCTTAAATATTTTGTTACGTGAAACAGTAAAATATGTGAAGCATAGCGAGTAAATCAAAATTTTTGACTGCTTTCATAAACTTGTACTAAGGGGCTGATGTGATGAAGAAAATTGGTGTCGTGCTGAGCGGATGCGGCGTTTATGACGGAAGTGAAATCCATGAAGCTGTCATTACCCTGCTGGCAATTGCCCGCAGCGGGGCTCAGGCCGTTTGCTATGCGCCGGATAAAGTACAAACCGATGTTATCAATCATCTGACCGGCGAAGCGCAGGCGGAAAGCCGTAATGTGCTGGTGGAAGCGGCGCGTATCGCGCGCGGAGAGATTCAGCCTTTGGCCAATGCCCGAGCGGATGAGCTGGACGCGCTGATTGTGCCCGGCGGTTTTGGCGCGGCAAAGAATCTCAGTAGCTTTGCCTCGCAGGGGAGCGAATGTGAAGTGGATAGCGATCTTAAAGCGTTGGCTCTGGCGATGCATCAGGCCGGTAAGCCGCTGGGCTTTATCTGCATCGCTCCGGCGCTGTTGCCGAAAATTTTCGCTATTCCGCTACGCGTGACCATCGGTACCGATCTCGATACCGCCGATGCGGTAGAGGAAATGGGCGCTGAGCACGTGCCTTGCCCGGTGGATGATATTGTAGTTGATGAAGATAACAAAGTGGTGACGACTCCGGCGTACATGCTGGCGCAGAACATCGCGGAGGCGGCGAACGGAATTGAAAAACTGGTCGCTCGCGTCCTGGTGCTGGCCGCATGACCCTCCGCTTTTCGCCGCTGCGGATGATGAAGCGTTTTGTTCTGAGGCTGCTGTTGGCTTGCGTGGTGCTTTGGGGCGGCGGAATTGCGCTGTTTAGTATCGTGCCCGTCCCTTTTTCGGCAGTGATGCTGGAGCGCCAGGTCAGCGCCTGGCTTTCCGGGAATTTTCATTATGTCGCCCATTCCGATTGGGTGGGGATGGATGAAATCTCGCCGTGGATGGGGCTTGCCGTTATTGCTGCAGAAGATCAGAAATTCCCGGAGCACTGGGGGTTTGATGTTTCGGCCATTGAGAAGGCGCTGGCGCATAACGAGCGCAATGACAGCCGGATCCGCGGAGCGTCAACGCTGTCGCAGCAAACGGCAAAAAACCTGTTCCTGTGGGATGGCCGCAGCTGGCTGAGAAAAGGGCTGGAGGCGGGGCTGACCGTCGGCATCGAGACGGTCTGGAGCAAAAAACGGATCCTCACCGTTTATCTCAATATTGCTGAGTTTGGCGACGGAACGTTTGGCGTAGAAGCCGCATCGCAGCGCTATTTTCACAAACCTGCCAGTAGACTGACGGCTGCAGAAGCCGCGCTTTTAGCTGCGGTTTTGCCCAATCCCATTCGCTTTCGCGCCGATGCGCCGTCGGGTTATGTTCACCGCCGTCAGGCGTGGATCCTGCGCCAGATGAGGCAGTTAGGTGGGGAAGGTTTTATGCGGGCGAATAAGCTACATCAATAAACTTGCTATCAGATCTCCCCGGTAAGCACCGCTGCAGCCGGGGAATACCTCTAGTCTTCATCAAACCCGGCGTTGAATAGCGCGATAACGGCGGCTAGCGCTTCAACCTCCTGCGGACCGTTGGCTTCAATCTCAATCTGACGGCCTTTAGCCGAGTCGAGCATCAGCAAGGCAATCACGCTATTCGCTTCAGCTTCAGTACCTTCATCATTGCGCAGCAGGACTTCAGCATCATAGTTCTGCATTAATTCAAACAGCTTCATCGCCGGGCGAGCGTGCATGCCCAGCTTATTGGTGATTTCAACGGTTTGCTTAACGGTCATGATTTGCGTTTTTCCAGCGTCCGATGACGGGACTGCACGTTCTTACCGCGTGAGCGGAAGTAGTCAGCCAGCTGTTCGGCGATATAAACCGAACGGTGTTTACCACCGGTACAACCAATAGCTACCGTCAGATAGCTGCGGTTATTGGTCTCCAGCATAGGTAACCATAGCTCAAGATAGCTGCGGGTCTGGTAAATGAAATTATGCACTTCCGTGTGCCGGTCGAGGAAAGCGGCCACGGGTTTATCAAGGCCGGTCATCGGGCGCAGCTTCGGATCCCAGTGCGGGTTCGGCAGAAAGCGCACGTCAAAAACGTAGTCGGCATCGATAGGGATGCCGTGCTTAAAGCCAAAGGATTCAAATACCATCGTCAGTTCGCGTTCGCGTTTGCCCAGCAAACGCGTGCGCAACATTTCTGCCAGCTCATGCACCGACATTTCAGAAGTATCGACGATCAGGTCGGCGCGGGAGCGCAGAGGTTCCAGCAGATCGCTCTCTTCATCAATGGCGCTTTCCAGCGACAGGTTTTTGCTTGATAGAGGATGTAAACGACGGGTGTCGCTATAGCGGCGAATCAGGGTGTTACGATCGGCATCAAGGAACAGCAGCTGAGGTGAAAACTCTGCGGGCAGATTTTTCATCGCCTGCTCGAAGATTTCCGGCGATTCGGGCATGTTTCGCACGTCAATACTGACGGCCGCCGAGATGTTTCTGTCGGCGAGCGAACGCGCCAGCTCTGGCAACAGCACAACCGGCAGGTTATCGACGCAGTAAAAACCCATATCTTCCAGCGCTCGCAGGGCGACGGATTTCCCCGACCCTGAACGGCCGCTGACGATCATCAGTACCATGTACCGTTTCTCCTCAGTACGAAAAAGAGTAAGGTGCGACTTCCGTTATGCCTCATTGTTGCTTCCCGCTTCAGTGATGATTTCATAGAGCTCTTCATCACTTTGTGCAGCGCGCAGACGGCGGCAAATAGTTTTATCTGCCAGGCGCTTCGCCACCAGCGAGAGCGTATGCAGATGCGTTTTAGTTTGATCGGCCGGGACGAGAAGGGCAAACAGCAGATCGACAGGTTGATTGTCGATAGCATCAAAGGCAATCGGGGTTTCCAGTTGAACAAAAACGCCCACGGCGCGCAGCGTATCCTCTTCGAGTTTACCGTGGGGGATCGCAATGCCGTTACCAATCCCGGTACTGCCCATTTTCTCACGGGTGAGAATCGCCTCGAACACCACCTGGGGCGCTAAGCCTAACTGCTTTGCCGCCAGCTCGCTGATGATTTCCAGCGCGCGCTTTTTGCTCTGGCAGTGAACCTGGCTACGGGTACATTCCTGGTTAAGGACATTGCTCAGTTGTAGAGCCGAATCGTTATTTATCATAATTTCACCTGAGCTCACCCTGGCCAACCGCCTGCAGGCGGTTGGCGTAGGCTATTGCCCGGACAATTAGTGTTGTTTCAGTTTATCTTTATGTTTTGTTAACTGTCTTGCCAGCTTATCGATAAGGCCATCGATAGCAGCATACATATCCTGCCCTTCCGCACTGGCATGGATTTCGCCACCGTTGACATGCAGATTGGCGTCCGCAATTTGCGTCACCTTCTCCACTTTTAACACAATATAGACCTGATTGATCCTGTCGAAAAACTGCTCCAGTTTGCTGAACTTCGCCGTCACGAAATCGCGCATGGCGGGAGTTATTTCGACGTTGTGTCCTGTAATGTTGAGCTGCATAGTGTCTTCCTTATCGGTTGGGTCAAACCAGCTGCTTGCGCTGATTCGACGGCGGGATGGATAAAGACTCTCGGTACTTAGCAACGGTTCGCCGCGCCACCATAATACCCTGATCGGACAGCATGGTGGTGAGCTTACTGTCACTCAATGGTTTCGCGGGGTTTTCCGCGGCGATTAATTTCTTCACCAGCGCGCGAATGGCCGTCGACGATGCTTCGCCGCCGCCTTCGGTGTTCACATGGCTGGAGAAGAAATACTTCAGCTCAAAAATACCGCGTGGACTGTGCAGGTATTTTTGCGTGGTAACGCGTGAAATAGTGGATTCATGCATTTCGACGGCCTGAGCGATATCCGCCAGCACCATCGGCTTCATAAACTCTTCACCTTGTTCAAAAAAGGCCTGCTGCTGTTCGACGATGCAGCGACTGACGCGCAGCAGGGTGTCGTTGCGGCTCTCCAGGCTCTTGATAAGCCAGCGGGCTTCCTGGAGATTGCTGCGGATAAACTGGCCGTCAGCATCATTGCGCGCGCTGTTACCCATTGCCGCATAGTGCTGATTGATCTTCAGGCGGGGAAGGCTATCTGAATTGAGTTCGACAACCCAACGATCGTGAACCTTACGCACCAGCACGTCAGGGATGACATATTCCGGCTCGCCAGTTTGAATCGACTGGCCCGGGCGCGGATCCAGCGATTGGATCAGATTCACCGCTTCCTTTAACACCTCTTCTTTCAGGCGGGTAACGCGCATCAGAGTACGGAAGTCATGGTTGGCCAGCAGATCGAGATGATCGCTGATGATCAGGCGAGCTTCATCAATCCACGGCGTCTCTTTGGCAAACTGTGAAAGCTGAACCAGCAGGCAATCGCGCAAGTCTTTCGCCGCCACGCCGACGGGGTCGAAACGCTGGATGCGCTTGAGCACCGCTTCAACTTCTTCAAGTCCGATTTCATCATCGCCAATACTTTCAACGATCTCTTCGACAGGAATAGTCAGGTAGCCCGTGTCATCAACGGCATCGACGATTGAGGTCGCAATGGCGCGATCGGTATCGGTAAATGGCGTGAGTTCAACCTGCCACATCAGGTAATCCTGCAGGCTTTGCGTGGTCTCGCCCTGATAGACGGGCAGTTCATCATCCTGATAATCGACGCCGTTGCCTGAAGGCGTTCCCGCGGTATAGATCTCATCCCAGCTGGCATCAAGCGGCAGCTCGTCGGGCATCTCTTTCTGCTCAAGGGCATCGACGGTATCCAGAGATTCGCGATCCTCGGCCTCTTTGGTTTCTACCTCATCGTGAAGATCGGTTTGCTCCAGCAACGGGTTGCTGTCCAGCGCCTGCTGGAGTTCTTGCTGGAGTTCTAACGTAGACAACTGCAGTAGACGAATCGCCTGCTGCAGCTGTGGCGTCATGGCAAGCTGTTGGCTTAGCCTTAATTGCAAACCTTGCTTCATATTCAGGGCCAATATCTCCGGCTAAAACGTCTGGAACCTCTACCCTATCAGAGTCTGAAGTCTTCCCCAAGATACACGCGCTTAACCTGCTCGTCTTCAAGGATTTGCTGTGGCGTACCGTGAGCAATCAGGTGGCCCTGGCTGACGATATAAGCGCGTTCGCAAACGGCCAGCGTTTCTCTGACGTTATGGTCGGTAATCAACACGCCGAGGCCGCTGTCGCGCAGGTGTTCAATAATACGTTTGATGTCGATAACGGAAATGGGGTCAACGCCGGCGAAGGGTTCATCAAGCAGGATGAATTTCGGATTAGCGGCCAGCGCGCGGGCGATTTCAACGCGGCGGCGTTCACCACCGGAGAGCGCCTGACCGAGACTGTCGCGCAGGTGCTCAATGTGAAACTCTTCCATGAGCTCTTTCGCGCGATCTTCACGCTGTTCGGTGCTCAGGTCGTCGCGAATCTGCAATACCGCCATCAGGTTATCGTATACGCTCAGGCGGCGAAAAATAGAGGCTTCCTGAGGGAGATAGCCGATTCCGCGACGCGCGCGCGCGTGCAGCGGCAGCAGGCTAATATCTTCGTCATCGATGATAATGTTCCCTGCGTCGCGCGGTACGATGCCAACGACCATATAGAAGGTGGTCGTTTTACCGGCGCCGTTTGGGCCGAGCAGGCCTACAATTTCGCCCGAGTTCACGGTCAGACTGACATCTTCCACGACGCGGCGGCCTTTATAGGCTTTAGCAAGGTTCTTTGCAGTTAATGTTGCCATAACGAATTACTTACCTTTCTTTGACTGATCGCCACTTTTGTCCTGCAGCTGCGAAGGAACCAGAACCGTGGTCACGCGCCCGCCTTTATTGCTGAAAGCCTGCATTTTTTGTTCTTTCACCAGGTAAGTGATTTTGTCACCCTGGATATTGCTATCGACCTGCTCCAGATGCGCATTGCCGGTCAGGACGACAAAGTCATTTTGCAGTTCATAATGCATTTTCGACGCGCGGCCTTTCACCGGCTTGCCGTTGTCCTGCATCTGGTAGAAGGTGGCAGGGTTACCGTAGCCATCGATAACCTCTTTACCTTTTTCGCCGCCAGGACGGGTCACAACGACTTTGTCGGCATTGATTTTGATGGTTCCCTGAGTGACGACAACATTCCCCGTAAAGGTCACGACATTGCCCTGCATATCCAGCGACTGCTGATCGGATTCAATGTGAATCGGCTGATCGGTATCACCCGTCTTTGCCTGAGCCGACAGGCTGGCCGCCAGTAAGGCGCTGGCGAGCGCAATCTTAAGGCTGAGTTTGTTTGTTCTGAATTTCATATGAGGTTCTAACCTTTTCAATCAGCTCGGCATTTTTGCTGCGCAGGTTCCCGCGCATTTTCAGGCCGCTGGAATTAAATGTTGTTCCGTACAACGTCACCATGTCATCGGAGGTAACATCCTGCGTCACCAGGTTTATCTGGGCGTTATCCGTCGTAATTTTGCGCAGTTGAGAGTCAGCCGACAGCGCATCGACTTCAACGTGCCCGTAAAGATACAGCATGCGATCATTGGTCAACTTAGCTTTATCCGCTTTGATAGACCAGGTTGGTGCTTTATTCGTATCAAAGGTGGTCATCACCGGTTTGGCAAACCACGACAGCTGCTGCGCGGAGAAGTACTCCACGTGTTCAGCGATGAGCCGGTAGTTAAGCGCCCCCTCGGGACTATACACGACGGTATCGGTATGTTCGCTGGTATACGTTGGGTCATCAGGATTGATCGCTTGCTGGGTCGTATCGTCCGTACTCGCCAGGTTCAGGCCGATCAGAATCAGCGCGACCAGCGACAGTAAAATGATAACCCAACGTCTGGTTTTACTCATATAGATTGCCCTTTGGCCTCATCCAGCTTGCCCTGCGCCAATAGTAGCAAATCGCATACTTCCCGTACCGCTCCGCGACCGCCGTTAATACGCGTGACGTAATCCGCGCGCGGGAGCAGCAACGGATGCGCATCGGCTACCGCTACACTTAAACCCACTTTAGCCATCACCGGCCAATCAATCAGATCGTCGCCAATGTAGGCGACTTCATCAGCATCAACGGCCAGCTTATTCAATAGTTCATGGAACGCCAGCAGCTTATCGGACTGCCCCTGGTACAGATGCCTGATGCCCAGCGTTTGGCAGCGATCTTCCACCAGTTTAGCTTTTCGCCCGGTAATTATCGCCACTTCAATATCTGAAGTCAGGGCGCAGCGGATGCCGTAGCCATCGCGCACGTTAAACGCTTTCAGCTCTTCACCGTTATTGCCCATGTAGATAACGCCGTCGGACAGAACGCCGTCCACATCAAGTATGAGTAAACGGATTTTTGCCGCCCGGTCAATAAAGTCCTGGCTCACCGGCCCATAGCAGGTCGCGATCAGGGCATCAGCATTATTCATTATTTTTTCCTTACTTACACTACGCCCGCGCGCAGGAGATCGTGCATATGTATCACACCTACCAGGCGGTCGCCATCGGCAACCAGCACACAGGTGATATGACGGGACTGCATCAGGTTGAGCGCATCAACGGCCAGAGTGCCGGGACGGATACGGATACCGCCTCGCGTCATCACCTCGGCAATGCTGGCGTTACGCATATCAATACCGGTATCAAATACGCGGCGCAAATCGCCATCGGTGAAGATGCCGATGATATTCATCTCATCATCGCAAATGGCAGTCATGCCTAAATTTTTGCGCGTGATTTCCAGCAGCGCATCGCGCAGCGTAGCCTCCAGGCTCACGTGCGGAATTTCATCACCGGTGTGCATGATATCATTGACCCGCAGCAGTAGCTTACGGCCCAGCGCGCCGCCGGGATGTGATAGCGCAAAATCCTCTGCGGTAAAACCGCGGGCTTCCAGCAGCGCTACGGCAAGCGCATCGCCCATGACCAGCGCGGCGGTGGTGCTGGATGTCGGAGCCAGCCCTAACGGGCAAGCCTCTTTGGGCACCTTTACGCACAGATGAATATCCGCCGCGCGCGCCATGCTGCTGTCCGGTCGGCTGGTGATACAAATCAGCGACACCTGCTGGCGCTTAAGCACCGGGATCAGGGCGAGGATTTCGTTTGATTCGCCGGAGTTGGACAGCGCAATCACCACATCGCAGGGGGTGACCATACCCAAATCGCCGTGCGCGGCCTCTCCGGGGTGAACGAAGAAAGATGAAGTACCGGTGCTGGCAAACGTCGCCGCCATTTTTCGCCCGATATGGCCGGATTTGCCCATCCCCATCACCACAACTTTACCGTTACAGCGGAAGATGGTCTCACAGGCACGGGTAAAATCTTCATTAATATATTGATCGAGCTGGGCCAGACCTTCACGTTCAATTTCCAGAACCTCACGGCCTGCCCGTTGAAAGTCAAAATCCGCTGGCAAATCTGTTTGCGACATAATGTTATCCCGAATCATTCAACGAAGAGCGGCGCTGTCCAGTACAGCATCGCTAACCAAAGCATAAAACCGCCAACCAGCAGGGCGCCGGCAAGGCGACCTGGCTGCTGCTTACGGCGCCAGCACAGCGCAGCGAAGATCAGGCTGACCAGCAGCATAACGCCATAGTCGCGGGTAAAGGCCTCGGCGGCAAAGGTACCCGGCGCAATCAGCGCGGGGAGCCCGAGGACCAGTACAATATTCAGAATATTAGCGCCAATGATATTGCCGATGGCGATATCGTTCTCGCCTTTGCGCGCACCGGCAATGGCGGTAGCCAGCTCGGGCAGGCTGGTGCCTATCGCGACGACCGTTAAGCCGACGGTCAGTTCGCTGATGGCAAAAAAGTTCGCCAGAACCGTGGCGTTATCAACGACCATTCGCGTGGCCATCGGCATCACTATCATCGCGACGCCCAACCAGAGCAGCGCGACGGGAAGCGAACCCTCCCGCGGCAGCTCCGCCAGCTGTTCGCGGGTCAGGCTGTCGTTCCCCTGACGCTCTGCCAGGCGGGCGATTTTAATGGTAAACAGCAGCCATAATATGGCCAGCGCCAGCAAAAAAAGGCCGTCTATCCGCGTGAGCTGCCCGTCGTACAGCACGAATCCCGCCAGTAAACTGACCAGCAACATTAACGGCAATTCGCGGCGCAGGATATCAGAATGCACGGTAAAAGGTTGAAACAGAGCCGTGAGGCCGAGGATCAGCAGGATGTTAGTGATATTCGATCCGAGAGCCGTTCCGATCGCTAAATCGGTTTGCCCATGCAGAGAAGCGGCGGCGGAAACGATCGTTTCCGGTAAGCTGGTTCCGATGCTTACCACTGTCATGCCAATAATCAGGGGAGGGATCCCCAGCATACGGCAGAGTATTGAAGCGGCGTAGACCAGACGATCGGCGCTGTAGACAACCAGCAATAAACCAATAATTAACAGAGCCGTCGCTAAGAGCATCTAAAGTCCTTTATTCAGGTATAATCGTCGCCTCGCTGGCCGTCCGTAGGCAGCGTAACGAATTCTTAATTTTGACTTTATGTGTGCCAAAAGTAAAACAAATGCCAGCTTTCGCTAACCTGGGCAGGTAAGATTCTGTAAAAATGTTGGGTTTGTGGTGAAAGAAAGCGCCATGCTTAGCCCGAAGGGTGTCTAGTAAGGATGATTTTATGAGCCAGAGTTTGGCGAATCTAGTCGAAGTGCGCGGTATTCGCTTCTCGCGGGGCGATCGCGTGATCTTCGATGATATCTCGCTATCGGTACCCCGCGGAAAGATCACCGCGATTATGGGGCCATCAGGGATCGGCAAAACCACCCTGTTACGCCTGATCGGCGGCCAGATCCCGCCGGACAAGGGCGAGATCCTGTTTGATGGTGAAAACGTACCGCAGATGTCGCGCTCGCGCCTGTACACCGTGCGCAAGCGTATGAGCATGCTGTTTCAATCCGGCGCGCTGTTCACCGACATGAACGTGTTTGATAACGTCGCCTATCCGCTGCGCGAGCATACTCGTCTGCCGGAAGCGCTGCTGCACAGCACGGTAATGATGAAGCTGGAAGCCGTCGGCCTTCGCGGAGCCGCTAAGCTGATGCCTTCCGAACTTTCGGGGGGGATGGCGCGCCGTGCTGCGCTGGCGAGGGCGATTGCGCTGGAACCTGATCTCATCATGTTCGATGAGCCCTTTGTCGGACAGGACCCCATTACGATGGGGGTACTGGTGAAATTGATTTCTGAACTCAACAGCACCCTGGGTGTCACCTGTATCGTAGTTTCGCATGATGTGCCGGAAGTGCTCAGCATTGCGGACTTTGCGTATATTGTGGCGGACAAAAAAGTCGTGGCGCATGGGAGCGCGCAGTCGCTGCGTGAAAATGCCGATCCTCGCGTTCGTCAGTTCATTGATGGTATCGCTGACGGCCCGGTGCCGTTCCGCTATCCGGCGGGTGATTATCATCATGATTTATTGGGTAAAGGGAGTTAAGCGACTCATGTTGTTAAATGCGCTAGCCGCGCTCGGGCATCGCGGTATTAAAACTATCGCGACGTTCGGGCGTGCTGGATTGATGCTCTTCAACGCTGTTGTGGGCAAGCCTGAGTTTCGCAAGCATGCGCCGCTGCTGGTACGCCAGCTGTATAACGTTGGCGTGCTGTCGATGCTGATCATTATTGTATCGGGGTTGTTCATCGGTATGGTGCTGGGTCTGCAGGGCTATCTGGTGTTAACCACCTATAGCGCTGAAACCAGCCTCGGCATGCTGGTGGCGCTGTCGCTGCTGCGTGAACTGGGGCCGGTTGTTGCCGCGCTGCTGTTTGCCGGACGTGCCGGTTCGGCATTGACGGCCGAAATTGGCCTGATGCGCGCCACTGAACAGCTCTCCAGCATGGAGATGATGGCGGTCGACCCGCTTCGCCGCGTGATTTCACCGCGTTTCTGGGCCGGGGTGATTTCACTGCCGTTACTAACCATTATTTTTGTGGCGGTCGGCGTATGGGGCGGTTCGCTGGTTGGGGTTAACTGGAAGGGCATTGATGCCGGCTTCTTCTGGACGGCGATGCAAAATGCCGTCGACTGGCGGATGGATCTGGTCAACTGCCTGATTAAGAGTCTGGTTTTCGCCATTACGGTAACATGGATCGCGTTATTTAACGGTTATGACGCTATCCCCACTTCCGCCGGGATTAGCCGGGCGACGACGCGTACGGTAGTACATGCGTCGCTGGCGGTTCTGGGGCTGGATTTTGTGCTGACTGCGCTGATGTTTGGGAATTGAGTTCATGCAAACGAGAAAAAATGAAATCTGGGTTGGGGTATTCTTACTGGTTGCGCTGCTGGCGGCGCTGTTTGTCTGCCTGAAGGCGGCAAACGTGACCTCTATACGTACTGAACCGACCTACCGGCTCTATGCCACTTTTGACAATATCGGCGGTCTGAAAGCGCGCTCACCGGTGCGAATTGGCGGCGTGGTCGTAGGACGCGTGGCGGATATCACCCTCGATCCTAAAACCTACCTGCCTCGCGTGGCTCTCGATATTGATGAGCGCTATAACCATATCCCCGATACCAGCTCGCTGGCGATCAGAACTTCCGGTCTGCTGGGCGAACAGTACCTGGCGATGAACATCGGGTTTGAAGACCCTGAGCTGGGAACGGCTATCCTTAAAGATGGCGGCACCATTCAGGACACCAAATCCGCCATGGTGCTGGAAGATTTGATAGGCCAGTTCCTCTACAACAGTAAAGGTAGTGACAATAAGAATTCTGGCGATGAACAGGCTGCTGGAGAGAGTCATACTGACGCTACGCCGCCTGCCGGCACGACGCATTAATTTCAGGAGAGAGAAGACATGTTTAAACGCTTACTAATGGTCGCCATGCTGGTGATTGCCCCATTGACTGCGGCTACCGCCGCGGACCAGTCCAATCCGTATAAGCTGATGAACGAAGCGGCGCAGAAAACCTTCGACCGCCTGAAAAACGAGCAGCCGAAGATTCAGGCTAACCCGAACTACCTGCGCGAAATCGTCGATCAGGAATTGCTGCCGTACGTTCAGGTAAAATACGCCGGTGCGCTGGTGCTGGGGCGTTATTACAAAGAAGCGACCCCGGCGCAGCGTGAAGCCTATTTTGCCGCCTTCCGTGAATATCTGAAGCAGGCCTACGGCCAGGCGCTGGCGATGTACCACGGTCAGACCTACCAGATAGCGCCGGAGCAGCCTCTGGGCGATGCGACTATTATCCCTATCCGCGTCACGATCCTTGACCCGAATGGCCGTCCGCCGGTGCGCCTGGATTTCCAGTGGCGTAAAAATACCCAGACCGGCAACTGGCAGGCGTACGACATGATTGCGGAAGGGGTGAGCATGATCACCACCAAACAAAATGAGTGGAGCGACCTGCTGCGCACCAAAGGCGTTGATGGTCTGACGGCGCAGCTGAAGGCAAGCTCCGCGCAGCCGATTACCCTGGAACAGAAAAAATAATGACCGGGCAGCTGAGCTGGGCTCGCGATGGTGAGACGCTGGCGCTGCGCGGAGAGCTGGATCAGGATCTCCTGGTCCCGCTGTGGGATGCACGCGCTCAGGCGACGGATGGCGTGTCGGCAATTGACCTGAGCGCAGTGACCCGCGTGGATACCGCCGGACTGGCGCTATTGGTGCATTTTATCGCGCTGATTCGTCGGCAGGGTCGGGAAGCGAAATTGATCGGTAAGAGTGAAAATCTGCAAACCCTGGTCAGGTTATATAACCTTCCTGCTGATATGATCCCATAAATTTTTCAGTGCCTTACTGCTGAAGCTATTCTGAAAGCCCCATCAAACTTTTCGATGGGGCTTTTTGCTTGTTTAAGACAGCGCCACTTTCCTCTAAGATGTTGGGCTGTTTTCACTATCAGATAAATGTAGCCCATGGAAAATCATGAAATTCAGACCGTGCTGATGAACGCACTCTCCCTTCAGGAAGTCCACGTCTCTGGCGATGGCAGCCACTTTCAGGTTATTGCTGTGGGTGAGATGTTCGACGGCATGAGCCGGGTCAAGAAGCAACAGGCTATCTACGCCCCGCTGATGGAATATATTGCCGATAACCGCATCCATGCTCTGTCGATTAAAGCGTTTACTCCGCAGGAGTGGGCGCGAGACCGCAAACTTAATGGCTTATAAGCTGTGGGGATGTTCCCCGCAGCGTATGTGAATTCTTAACAGAGAACAGAATCAATGGATAAATTCCGTGTTCAGGGGCCAACTCGCCTTCAGGGCGAGGTCACCATTTCCGGCGCGAAAAACGCCGCCCTGCCAATCCTCTTTTCCGCGCTATTAGCCGAAGAGCCGATTGAGATCCAAAACGTACCGAAGCTGAAAGACATCGATACCACCATGAAACTGCTGAGCCAGCTGGGCGCGAATGTTAAGCGCAACGGCTCCGTCTGGATTGATGCCGGCCCGGTCGACGTTTTCTGTGCTCCGTATGATCTCGTTAAAACTATGCGCGCGTCTATTTGGGCGCTGGGGCCGCTGGTGGCCCGCTTTGGTCAGGGTCAGGTTTCACTGCCTGGCGGCTGCGCTATCGGCGCGCGCCCCGTTGATTTACACATTACCGGCCTTGAGCAGCTGGGCGCGGAAATCAAACTGGAAGAAGGGTATGTTAAGGCGTCGGTCAACGGCCGTCTGAAAGGCGCGCATATCGTGATGGACAAGGTCAGCGTTGGCGCAACCGTGACCATCATGAGCGCAGCGACGCTGGCGGAAGGCACGACCGTTATCGAAAACGCCGCGCGTGAGCCGGAAATCGTTGATACCGCAAACTTCCTTAATACGCTGGGCGCGAAAATCAAAGGTCAGGGTACCGATCGTATCACCATCGAAGGCGTAGCGCGCCTCGGTGGCGGCGTGTACCGCGTTCTGCCGGATCGTATTGAAACCGGGACGTTCCTGGTGGCAGCGGCGATTTCTGGCGGTAAGATTCTGTGCCGCAATGCTCAGCCCGATACCCTGGATGCGGTTCTGGCGAAGCTACGTGATGCCGGCGCGGATATCGAAACGGGCGAGGACTGGATTAGCCTCGACATGCATGGCAACCGGCCGAAGGCTGTCAACGTGCGTACTGCCCCGCACCCGGGCTTCCCGACCGACATGCAGGCCCAGTTCACATTACTGAATCTGGTTGCTGAGGGAACAGGGGTGATCACCGAGACGATCTTCGAAAACCGTTTTATGCATATTCCGGAACTGATCCGTATGGGTGCGCATGCGGAAATCGAAAGCAACACGGCGATTTGCCACGGCGTGCAGCAGCTTTCTGGCGCTCAGGTAATGGCGACGGATCTGCGCGCGTCAGCCAGCCTGGTACTGGCGGGCTGTATCGCGGAAGGTACGACGATTGTCGATCGTATTTACCACATTGACCGCGGCTACGAGCGTATCGAAGACAAACTGCAGGCGCTGGGCGCGAATATCGAACGCGTCAAAGGCGAATAAGCCTGTAGCAGCAGCCCTCTGACGTTGGTCCGGGGGCTGTTTTCTGCAACCTCGCTTTACTTGTTATTCTTCCTCTGACGCATCATCTGCGTTCTGTCGATAAACTGATGGGTATGGGGATCGTGATAGCGCGATGGCCATATCACCCACGGATCGGTTTCCAGCGCATTCGCAATAATTAGCTCGCCTTTGGGCCAGGGACGAGTCAACGCGTTGGCAAGCGTTGAAGAACTTAAACCATTACGCCGCGATTCAGCTGCCAGCGACGTCCCTTTTTTGCGTAATCCGGCAATAATATCCGCCGGATGCCAGTCGATGAACTTATCCATAAATTCTCCTGGTATTAAACATTCCGTTCGTCCTTAATGGGCGACAAAATGACTATACCTTGAGTTCCAGTAATGTTCTAACAAGTTCTTTTAATGGATGGGATATTAGGAATATATCAAGAAATAAAGCAGATTTTGAGTTTACAGGATTTTATTGGAACTTTCCCGCGATTGACGCGGGAAAGGAAGACGGGAATTAATGATCGCGCTGTACAGCGATGTGGGCGAGGCCAATTAGCGCTTCCCGCCATGGAGAATCGGGAAGGACCTGAAGTGCGGCAATAGCTTTATCAGCTTCTTCCTCCGCGCGTTTTTGGGTCCATTCAAGCGAACCACAGGTGGCCATGGTTTCCAGCACGGCTTCAAGAAGATGACGACCGTTACCCTGTTCAATCGCTCCGCGGATCATGGCGGATTGTTCGGCGTTGCCGTGCCGCATCGCGTGCAGCAGTGGAAGGGTAGGTTTGCCTTCATTCAGATCGTCACCGACGTTTTTACCGAGTCGCTCGCCGTCTGAACTGTAGTCCAGCAAATCATCGATCAGCTGGAAAGCGGTCCCCAGATAGCGTCCGTAATCCTGTAACGCTTTTTCTTGTTCCGCGGTACAGTCGGCCAGAATACCGGAGCACTGAGCTGCAGCTTCAAACAGACGGGCAGTCTTGCTGTAAATAACCCGCATGTAGTTTTCTTCGGTGATGTCCGGATCGTTGACGTTCATCAACTGCAGCACTTCGCCTTCAGCGATAACGTTAACGGCTTCCGACATCACTTCCAGAACTCTCAGCGAGCCAAGGCTGGTCATCATCTGAAAGGCGCGGGTGTAGATGAAATCACCAACCAGCACGCTAGCGGCATTACCAAAAGCGGCGTTTGCTGTGGCTTTTCCGCGGCGCATATCAGACTCATCGACGACATCATCATGCAGCAGGGTGGCGGTGTGGATAAATTCGATCAGCGCGGCAATGGCGACATGAGCGTTGCCCTGATATCCAACGGCACGCGCGGCCAGTACGGCGATCATCGGACGAATGCGTTTACCGCCTCCGCTAACAATGTAATAGCCTAACTGATTGATAAGCTGAACATCAGAGTCGAGTTGCTCAAGAATTGTCGCATTGACGCCCGCCATATCCTGCGCGGTTAACTCATTGATTTTTTCTAAATTCATCGCAAAAGCCGGGCCAAATGTCCTGTTATCGCGTATCCGAATAGGATCACAGAAGGATTAAGACAGAATTAAAAGAAGATGTGATTGTACTGAAAAATTGCCGTAGATAAACGCTGGAGTGAAAGTTGTGTTTTTTTTCTGCGTTGATCGCTGATCGCTCTTGTCAAAGGCTCGCGTTTTGCGTAATATTCGCGCCCTATTGTGAATATTTATAGCGCACTCTGAATCATACGAAGAGGTGCGCGGAAGCGGAGTTCTATATGTACGCGGTTTTCCAAAGTGGTGGTAAACAACACCGAGTAAGCGAAGGTCAAACCATTCGCCTGGAAAAGCTGGACATCGCAACTGGCGAAGCTGTTGAGTTCGCTGAAGTGCTGATGATCGCAAACGGTGAAGAAATTAAAATCGGCGTTCCTTTCGTTGAGGGCGGCGTAATTAAAGCTGAAGTTGTTGCACACGGTCGTGGCGAGAAAGTTAAAATCGTTAAGTTTCGTCGTCGTAAACACTACCGTAAGCAGCAGGGCCATCGTCAGTGGTTCACTGATGTGAAAATTACTGGCATCAGCGCCTAAGACCTGAGGAGAGATTTAAATGGCACATAAAAAGGCTGGCGGCTCAACTCGTAACGGTCGCGATTCAGAAGCTAAACGCCTGGGCGTTAAGCGTTTCGGTGGCGAATCCGTTCTGGCGGGTAGCATCATCGTTCGTCAACGTGGTACCAAATTCCACGCTGGCACTAACGTAGGTTGCGGTCGTGACCACACTCTGTTTGCTAAAGCAGACGGTAAAGTGAAATTCGAAGTTAAAGGCCCGAACAACCGTAAATACATCAGCATCGTTGCTGAGTAAGTTTTTCGTGGTCCGGTAACGGATTAAAGCCCCGCAACGTGTTGCGGGGCTTTTTACATTGAAAACCCGGAAAATTTTCTGCAGGGAAAACGGGCATGAAGCAGCAGGCCGGCATCGGCATTATTTTAGCGCTCACCACGGCGATGTGTTGGGGCGCTTTGCCGATCGCAATGAAGCAGGTTCTTGAAGTGATGGAACCGCCGACGGTGGTGTTTTACCGCTTTTTGATGGCAAGTATTGGTCTCGGCGCCATTCTGGCCATGAAAAGAAAACTGCCTCCGCTGCGTATTTTTCGCAAGCCGCGCTGGTTGATACTGCTGGTCATTGCGACGGGTGGTTTGTTCGGTAACTTCATTCTGTTTAGCTCTTCCTTGCAATATCTTAGCCCCACCGCTTCTCAGGTGATTGGCCAGCTGTCCCCGGTCGGCATGATGGTGGCCAGCGTTTTTATCCTTAAAGAGAAAATGCGCGGCACCCAGGTTGCGGGAGCGCTAATGCTGGTGAGCGGTCTGGTGATGTTTTTTAACACCAGCCTGATTGAGATATTTACCCGCCTGACGGACTACACATGGGGGGTAATTTTCGGCGTAGGCGCCGCGACGGTGTGGGTGAGCTACGGCGTCGCGCAAAAGGTGTTATTACGCCGTCTGGCATCGCAGCAAATCCTTTTTTTGCTGTACACTTTATGTACGATATCGCTATTGCCATTAGCAACGCCTTCACAGGTGCTGGCATTAAGCGACTGGCAGCTGGCCTGTCTGGTTTTTTGCGGGCTCAATACCTTGGTGGGCTACGGTGCGCTGGCGGAAGCCATGGCGCGCTGGCAGGCGGCGCAGGTGAGCGCGTTGATTACCTTAACGCCGTTATTTACGCTGCTATTTTCAGATTTATTATCACTGGCCTGGCCCGACGTTTTCGCCAGACCGCTGTTGAACCTGATGGGTTATCTCGGTGCGTTTGTCGTGGTTGCGGGCGCGATGTATTCCGCCGTCGGCCACCGTCTTTGGGGACGGTGGCGTAAGCGAGAAGCGGTTGTGCCGCTCCCCCGCTCAGGCGAATGATTTACGGAGAGTAAAATGAAGTTTGTTGATGAAGCTACGATCCTGGTCGTAGCAGGTGATGGCGGCAATGGTTGCGTTAGCTTCCGCCGCGAAAAATATATCCCGAAAGGCGGCCCCGACGGCGGCGACGGCGGCGACGGTGGTGATGTCTGGCTCGAGGCGGACGAAAACCTGAATACCCTGATCGACTACCGTTTTGAGAAGTCTTTCCGCGCCGAACGCGGGCAGAACGGCCAGAGCCGCGATTGTACCGGCAAACGCGGTAAAGACGTGACGGTGAAAGTGCCGGTAGGGACCCGCGTGATTGACCAGGGCACCGGCGAGACGATGGGTGATATGACCAAACATGGTCAGCGCCTGATGGTCGCCAAAGGCGGCTGGCACGGTCTCGGCAACACCCGTTTCAAATCGTCCGTTAACCGTACTCCGCGCCAAAAGACGATGGGGACGCCGGGCGATAAGCGCGATCTGCAGCTGGAGCTGATGCTGCTGGCGGATGTCGGAATGCTGGGGATGCCTAATGCGGGTAAATCGACCTTCATTCGCGCCGTTTCCGCGGCGAAGCCTAAAGTTGCTGACTACCCGTTCACTACGCTGGTACCGAGCCTCGGCGTGGTGCGTATGGACAACGAGAAGAGCTTCGTGGTGGCCGACATCCCAGGGCTGATTGAAGGCGCAGCTGAAGGCGCAGGCCTCGGCATTCGCTTCCTGAAGCACCTGGAGCGCTGCCGCGTACTGCTGCATCTCATCGATATCGAGCCGATTGACGGTTCCGATCCGGTTGAGAACGCGCGGATCATCATCGGCGAGCTGGAAAAATACAGTGAGAAACTGGCTTCAAAGCCGCGCTGGCTGGTCTTTAACAAGATTGACCTGATGGATAAAGCTGAGGCGGAAGAGAAAGCGAAAGCCATCGCGCAAGCGCTGGGCTGGGAAGATAAGTTCTATCTGATTTCCGCCGCCAGCCAGCAGGGCGTAAAAGACCTGTGCTGGGACGTCATGACCTTTATCATCGAAAACCCGATAGTGCATGCGGAAGAAGCGAAGCCCGCAGAAAAAGTCGAGTTTATGTGGGATGACTACCACCGTCAGCAGCTTGAAGAAGCTGAAGTGGAAGATGATGAAGACTGGGATGACGATTGGGACGAAGACGACGAAGAAGGTGTCGAATTCATCTATAAACGTTAATTCCGGGTAAACTAAAAGGGCCGCAGAAGATGCGGCCCTTTTGCTTAATTATTCTGATACAGGTCTTTATACAAGCGGCTTTCGAAGCGCACCAGCGGAATACGTCGGTTACGCTGGTCGGCCGGAGGCACGGCGTAGCCTGATAAATACTGCACGAACGCCATCTTCTGCCCGCTGGCCGTGGTAATGAATCCAGCCAGGTTATACACCCCCTGCAGTGAGCCCGTTTTCGCCGAAACTTTGCCGTCAACGCCTGCCTGATGCAGACCCGCGCGGTATTGCAGAGAGCCATCGTGGCCAGTCAGGGGCAGCATCGAGATAAAGTTGAGCGCGTTATCATGCTGGGCGATGTACTGTAGCACCTGCATCATCGTCGCTGGCGCGATCAGGTTATGACGCGACAGGCCTGAGCCATCGGCAATGATCGTATTCCCGAGATCGACACCGGCCTGCTGACGCAGGATCTGCCGTACGGCATCGGATCCGGCTCGCCAGGTTCCCGGCACGCCGAAGCGAGCATGGCCAATGGTGCGAAACACTGTATCGGCGATCATGTTGTCCGATTTTTTCAACATAATACGCAGCAAATCGTGCAGCGGCGCAGATTGCGTACTCGCCAGTACGGTACCCGGCTCGTTTGCCAGGGTCTGACGCAGCAGCGTACCGCTCCAGGTGATATCGGCGTCGGTCAGCTCCGCTTTCAGAATCGCGCCGGCATAGCTGGCGCCATCCTGAATGGCAAAAGCCAGCGGTAGCGGCTCGCTGCGCTGCGGTAGACAGCCGGTCAGGGTGTAACGGTTGAGATCGCCGGGAACCACGTCCAGCTCACAGTACTGTGCTTCAGAAGAGCCGCGAGCGAGGGTACGCACCTGGCTGAACATGGTCACCGGGTAATAAGACGCCACGCGGATAAACGCCAAATCGCCCGGCTTTTGCGCGCTATAAAGCGAGATGGAGAAACAGTTTCGATCGACAATCGCCGCCGCCGGAGGTGCGCTAAAGCACTGCGTCATATCGTTCCATGGCCAGCCTGGCGCTTTATCATGACTGGCGAAAATGGAGGTATCGATCAGAACATTGCCTTCAATTCGCTGGACGCCTGCTTTCTTCAGCGTGGCAACCATATTACGAATATCCTGGCGCTTGAGGGTAGGGTCGCCGCCAAAGCGCGCAATCAGGTCTCCTTTCAGGATGCCACCGCTGAGGCTGCCTTTCGTTTCCAGCGTCGTGGTGAAGCGGAAATCCGGACCCAGCTGCAGCAGTGCGGCCAGCGCGGTGATCACTTTTTGGGTGCTGGCGGGTAGCGCCATCTGCTGGCTATGGTAGTCTATCTCCGGCGTCGGGGAGCCTACCTTCTGCGCCATAAAGGCAAGGTTTGCGCCCGCAGGAAGCTGATTGATGTACTCGTCAATATTCGCCGCATGAGCGCTAATCGCTATACCGGCAGTCAATCCGATGATAAATCTGGGAAATCGCATAATCTCGCGCTAACAACCTGAAACCAGTCCGTCATACTACGGTGCAACGCCCTGTAAAGTAAACGATGACCCATAATGAACTTCGGGTTAAAATACGTATCAAATTGAAAATTGCTGCTGGCCTGGGGATCGCTTTCCGGGTCGGTTTTCTTTTGCTCCGGCCATGCTCAAGACTTGACCGGCTGCGGAGCAGCGGCGTCTGCTCCATGAAGGATCGATAAAGAGGTATAACAAATGCAAGCTATTCCGATGACCTTACGTGGCGCTGAAAAACTGCGCGAAGAACTGGATTTCCTGAAGTCCGTACGTCGTCCTGAAATCATCGCGGCTATCGCTGAGGCGCGCGAGCACGGCGATCTGAAAGAAAATGCTGAGTATCACGCTGCCCGCGAACAGCAGGGTTTCTGTGAAGGACGCATCAAGGATATCGAGGCGAAGCTGTCTAACGCGCAGGTCATCGATATCACCAAAATGCCTAACAATGGCCGAGTGATTTTTGGTTCCACAGTCAGCGTTCTGAATCTTGATACCGATGAAGAGCAAACTTATCGTATCGTCGGCGATGACGAGGCCGATTTTAAGCAAAATCTGATCTCTGTAAACTCACCGATTGCGCGTGGTTTAATCGGTAAAGAACAGGATGATGTTGTCGTCATCCGTACACCGGGCGGCGAAGTTGAATTCGAAATTATCAAGGTTGAGTACCTTTAATCCGAATTTAACGCTACGATGTTGATGGATTGTAAAGAAAGGAAAAAGGCCGCGTAGCGGCCTTTTATCAACGTCCGGAGCATGGCATTTTGCTCGTCTACCCGCAGAAAACCCTCGATTTACACAAAGTTGTGTCGATAACCAGGATATTCTTAGCGTGGCAGCGAGATTTTACGCTCTTTAGTCGGGCGGTACAGAACCAGCGTTTTACCGATGACCTGTACATTACAGGCGCCGGTTTCGCGCACGATAGCTTCCACGATCAAGGTTTTAGTTTCGCGATCTTCCGAGGCGATCTTCACCTTGATAAGTTCATGGTGCTCTAACGCTTGTTCAATCTCGGCCAGTACCCCTTCGGTCAAACCATTGTTGCCAAGCATAACTACCGGCTTGAGCGGATGTGCCAGACCTTTCAGGTGCTGTTTTTGTTTAGTACTCAGATTCATCGTATTTTTTTGCTTACGTTGGGATTGAAAACGGTTCATTCTACCGCCATCTCCCATATATCGCCAAACTACCGCGTCGATTTTTACGTCGCGAAGTACGATGAACCCGAAATGGGAATGTTAAATGACAGGTAAAAAGCGTTCTGCCAGCTCAAGTCGTTGGCTTCAGGAACACTTTAGCGATAAATATGTTCAGCAGGCACAGAAAAAGGGGTTACGTTCCCGTGCCTGGTTTAAACTTGATGAAATACAGCAAAGTGACAAGATTTTTAAACCGGGGATGACGATAGTTGACCTCGGCGCTGCACCCGGTGGCTGGTCGCAATACGCGGTTACGCAGATCGGTAACAGCGGCCGCATCATTGCTTGCGATCTTTTACCTATGGATCCAATCGTTGGTGTGGACTTCCTTCAGGGCGACTTTCGTGATGAATTAGTCCTGAAAGCGTTACTTGAGCGTGTAGGTGACAGTAAAGTACAAGTTGTCATGTCCGATATGGCGCCAAATATGTGTGGAACACCGGCGGTGGATATTCCCCGGGCCATGTATCTGGTGGAGCTGGCGCTTGGAATGGCTCGAGATGTATTAGCGCCAGGTGGTAGTTTTGTAGTGAAGGTGTTCCAGGGCGAAGGCTTCGATGAGTATCTAAGAGAGATTCGCTCCCTGTTTACGAAGGTCAAAGTTCGTAAGCCGGACTCTTCTCGCGCCCGTTCGCGTGAAGTGTATATTGTAGCGACCGGGCGTAAACCATAACCGGCAGATTTCAAACGAAAGTTTGAAAGACGCGGGATATAGAGTATCCTGACGCTGTTTTTAACACAGTTGTAATAAGAGGTTAATCCCTTGAGTGACATGGCGAAAAACCTAATACTCTGGCTGGTCATTGCCGTTGTGCTGATGTCAGTTTTCCAGAGCTTTGGGCCCAGCGAGTCGAATGGCCGAAAGGTAGATTATTCAACCTTCCTGCAAGAGGTCAATCAGGACCAGGTTCGCGAAGCGCGTATCAACGGACGTGAGATCAACGTTACCAAGAAAGATAGTAACCGTTACACGACTTACATTCCGGTTAACGATCCGAAGCTGCTTGATAACCTGTTGACGAAAAACGTCAAAGTGGTTGGCGAACCGCCGGAAGAGCCAAGCCTGCTGGCTTCTATCTTCATTTCCTGGTTCCCGATGCTGCTTCTTATCGGCGTCTGGATCTTCTTCATGCGTCAGATGCAGGGCGGCGGTGGCAAAGGCGCCATGTCGTTCGGTAAGAGCAAGGCGCGCATGCTGACGGAAGACCAGATCAAAACCACTTTTGCCGACGTCGCCGGTTGTGACGAAGCGAAAGAAGAAGTCGGTGAACTGGTTGAATACCTGCGTGAACCGAGCCGTTTCCAGAAGCTGGGCGGCAAGATCCCGAAAGGCGTCCTGATGGTCGGCCCTCCGGGTACCGGTAAAACCCTGCTGGCCAAGGCCATTGCAGGCGAAGCGAAGGTTCCATTCTTTACAATTTCAGGTTCTGACTTCGTTGAAATGTTCGTGGGCGTTGGCGCATCTCGCGTGCGCGACATGTTCGAACAGGCCAAGAAAGCGGCACCGTGCATCATCTTTATCGATGAAATCGACGCCGTAGGCCGCCAGCGTGGCGCGGGCTTAGGCGGCGGTCACGATGAACGTGAGCAGACGCTGAACCAGATGCTGGTTGAGATGGATGGTTTTGAGGGTAACGAAGGTATCATCGTTATCGCGGCGACCAACCGTCCGGACGTTCTTGACCCTGCGCTGCTGCGTCCGGGCCGCTTTGACCGTCAGGTTGTTGTTGGTCTGCCGGATGTTCGCGGTCGTGAACAGATCCTGAAAGTGCATATGCGTCGCGTACCGCTGGCGCCGGATATCGATGCGGCAATTATCGCCCGCGGTACGCCAGGCTTCTCCGGTGCTGACCTCGCGAACCTGGTAAACGAAGCTGCGCTGTTTGCCGCTCGTGGCAACAAGCGCGTGGTCTCGATGGTTGAGTTCGAGAAAGCGAAAGACAAAATCATGATGGGTGCGGAACGTCGCTCCATGGTGATGACGGAAGCGCAGAAAGAGTCCACCGCGTACCACGAAGCGGGTCATGCGATTATCGGTCGCCTGGTGCCGGAACACGATCCGGTGCACAAAGTGACAATTATTCCGCGCGGTCGTGCGCTCGGTGTTACCTTCTTCCTGCCTGAAGGCGACGCTATCAGCGCCAGCCGTCAGAAGCTGGAAAGTCAGATTTCGACCCTGTACGGCGGTCGTCTGGCTGAAGAAATTATCTACGGCGTAGAGCATGTTTCTACCGGTGCGTCTAACGACATTAAAGTCGCGACTAACCTGGCGCGTAACATGGTGACCCAGTGGGGCTTCTCTGACAAACTCGGCCCGCTGCTGTATGCCGAAGAAGAAGGCGAAGTTTTCCTTGGCCGCAGCGTCGCGAAAGCGAAACATATGTCCGATGAAACGGCTCGTATCATCGACCAGGAAGTGAAGTCACTGATTGAGCGTAACTACAATCGTGCACGCCAGCTTCTGAACGATAACATGGACATCCTGCACGCGATGA
This sequence comes from Klebsiella sp. GW_Kp181, assembly GCF_040062315.1. Taxonomy (NCBI): domain Bacteria; kingdom Pseudomonadati; phylum Pseudomonadota; class Gammaproteobacteria; order Enterobacterales; family Enterobacteriaceae; genus Klebsiella; species Klebsiella sp. GW_Kp181. Next base: position 106,576 of record NZ_JBEAFR010000075.1, on the reverse strand, counting down.
AAGATGCGCTCATGAAATATGAGACCATCGATGCTCCGCAGATTGATGACCTGATGGCTCGCCGCGATGTTCGCCCGCCAGCTGGCTGGGAAGAACCGGGTTCGTCCAACAATTCTGACAATAACGGCACGCCTCGTGCGCCGCGTCCGGTTGATGAACCGCGTACGCCAAACCCGGGTAATACCATGTCAGAACAGCTGGGCGACAAATAAGTTAGCCGTCATTGATGCTGTTGTACTTTTAAAACCCCAGGGCGTTTGCTCCGGGGTTTTTCTTTTTCAATCTTTCTCTGACTCAGGGACATAGCGATGAAACTTGAAGCCCAGGGTTCAACCCTCGATCTCTCCCACCCCCATGTAATGGGAATTCTTAACGTCACCCCGGATTCGTTCTCTGACGGCGGGACTCACAATACGCTGGTAGAAGCCGTTAAACATGCCAATCTGATGATTAATGCCGGAGCGACTATTATTGATATCGGTGGGGAATCGACGCGCCCGGGGGCCGCAGATGTCAGCGTTGAGGAAGAGCTTGCTCGAGTCATTCCGACGGTAGAAGCCATTGCCCAGCGCTTCGAAGTGTGGATCTCCGTTGATACCTCTAAACCGGAGGTGATTCGTGAATCAGCGCGCGTGGGGGCGCATATCGTCAATGATATCCGTTCGTTAACCGAACCGGGAGCGCTGGAGGCTGCGGCGGAAACCGGCTTGCCGGTGTGCCTGATGCATATGCAGGGCCAGCCCAAGACCATGCAGGATGCCCCTAAATACGCGGATGTCTTTGCTGACGTTGAACGCTTTTTTGTCGAACATATTGTGCGCTGCGAGCGGGCCGGTATCGCAAAAGATAAATTGCTGCTCGACCCGGGATTCGGTTTCGGTAAAAATCTTTCCCATAATTATGAACTGCTTGCCCGACTCAGCGAGTTCCATCATTTCGGTCTTCCGCTACTGGTCGGTATGTCGCGTAAGTCGATGGTAGGCCAGTTGCTTAATGTCGGGCCGAAAGAACGCCTGAATGGCAGCCTGGCTTGCGCAGTCATTGCTGCAATGCAGGGCGCGCAGATTATTCGCGTCCATGATGTCAAAGAAACGGTAGAAGCGCTGCGTGTGGTGGAAGCTACCCTGGCCGCTAAGGAAAATAAACGTTATGAGTAACCGCAAATATTTTGGTACTGATGGTATCCGTGGCCGCGTAGGCGATGCGCCAATAACGCCAGAATTTGTCTTAAAGCTGGGCTGGGCGGCTGGAAAGGTGCTGGCGCGCCACGGTTCGCGCAAGATTATTATCGGTAAAGATACCCGTATTTCAGGCTATATGCTGGAGTCCGCGCTGGAGGCTGGCCTGGCTGCCGCAGGGTTATCGGCTTCTTTTACCGGCCCAATGCCAACGCCGGCAATTGCCTATCTGACGCGAACCTTCCGCGCGGAGGCCGGAATTGTGATCTCCGCTTCGCATAATCCGTTCTATGATAACGGCATTAAATTCTTCTCTATCGAAGGGACTAAGCTCCCGGATGAAGTTGAAGAAGCCATTGAAGCCGAAATGGAAAAAGAGCTGACCTGCGTTGATTCCGCCGAGCTGGGCAAAGCCAGCCGTATCGTCGACGCCGCTGGTCGCTATATCGAGTTTTGCAAAGGCACCTTTCCGAACGAGCTGAGCCTCAACTCCTTGAAGGTGGTGGTCGATTGCGCTCACGGCGCGACTTACCATATCGCCCCGAGTGTTTTCCGCGAGCTGGGCGCTCAGGTGATCGCCATGGGCTGTGAGCCTGATGGACTCAACATCAATGAAGAAGTCGGAGCGACGGATGTTCGTGCTCTGCAGGCGCGCGTGCTGGAGGAAAAAGCCGACCTGGGTATTGCCTACGATGGCGATGGCGATCGGGTCATAATGGTGGACCATGAAGGCAATAAAGTCGACGGTGACCAGATCCTCTACATCATAGCTCGCGAAGGTCTGCGCCAGGGGCAACTGCGTGGCGGCGCCGTCGGGACGCTCATGAGCAACATGGGGCTTGAACTGGCGCTCAAACAGCTGGGTATTCCTTTCGTTCGCGCGAAGGTAGGTGACCGTTATGTGCTGGAAAAACTGCAGGAGAAAGGCTGGCGCATCGGTGCCGAAAACTCCGGCCATGTGATCCTGCTGGACAAAACCACCACGGGGGATGGGATTGTCGCCAGCCTGCAGGTGGTGGCGGCGATGGTGCGTAACCATATGAGCCTGCACGATCTGTGTAGCGGAATGAAAATGTTCCCGCAACTGCTGGTTAATGTCCGCTTTACCGAAGGTAGCGGTAACCCGCTGGAACATGAACACGTAAAAGCGGTCACGGCAGAAGTGGAGGCTGAGCTGGGCAATCGTGGCCGCGTCCTGCTGCGTAAATCAGGCACCGAGCCGCTGATTCGCGTTATGGTGGAAGGCGAGCATGAAGAAAAGGTGCACGAGTTCGCCCATCGTATCGCTGATGCCGTAAAAAGCGTGTAATTTGTCTGGCTAAGTAATTAAAAAGGCGACGCTTGCCGCCTTTTTAATCGACAAAAAATCGCTTTTTGCTGTTTTTTTCCGCACTTGATACAATGCGTTGAAATTGCCCTTGCGAAGGTCATTCGCTTTGGTTAGTATTCACACCCGCTTCAGTGGGAAACGTTAATACGTCCCGCTTTATTGGTCGAAGCACTTGGTATGCGGCGAATCCGCAAGGAACAGGTTGATTATGTACGAAGCTCTTTTAGTTGTTTTCCTTATTGTGGCAATTGGCCTTGTTGGTCTGATTATGCTGCAGCAAGGTAAAGGCGCTGATATGGGAGCCTCCTTCGGAGCAGGCGCTTCCGGCACTCTGTTTGGATCCAGCGGTTCTGGTAACTTCATGACCCGCATGACTGGTATCCTGGCTGCGCTGTTCTTCATCATCAGTCTGGCGCTGGGTAATATCAACAGCAACAAGACCAACAAAGGAAGTGAGTGGGATAACCTGAGCGCTCCGAAAACCGAGCAAACTCAGCCGACAGCTCCGGCACAGCCGAGCAGCGACATCCCGCACTGATAAGTAGTATCCGTACCGAGGTGGTGGAATTGGTAGACACGCTACCTTGAGGTGGTAGTGCCCTAACGGGCTTGTGGGTTCGAGTCCCATCCTCGGTACCAATTTCCTGAAAAAAGACGCTGAAAAGCGTCTTTTTTTTCGTCCAGAGAAAAGTGCGCAGTCGCATAAGCGGCTGATATTCCTCTTCAGTTGGGGGCGGGATTTCACAGCATAAAAAAGGCCGCTTGCGCGGCCTTTACTGTTTTCTCAGGGATGTTACTTAGCTTTATTTTCCAGGTTTTCCACCTGCGGCAAGCCGGTGGCGGAAGAGGCGGTCAGCAGTCCGGACTGAGCGTAGCCAAACAGCTTATCGCGGGTATCGGTGATATCCAGATTGCGCATTGTCAGCTGGCCGATACGGTCCTCAGCGGAGAACATTGAGTCGCCTTTTTCCATGGTCAGGCGTTCTGCTTTATAGGTCAGATTATCTGACACGGTATTCAGGATGGAATAGTCGTTGCCGCGACGCAGTTCAAGGGTCACTTCGCCGGTGATTTGGCTGGCCACCCAGCGCTGCAGGCCGTCGCGTAGCATCAGAGCCTGTGAGTCGAACCAGCGCCCCTGATACAGCAGACGACCCAGCTGACGACCGTGTGCGTGATATTGTTCGATGGTATCTTCATTATGAATACCGGTCAGCAGACGCTCATAGGCAATATGCAGCAGCGCCATCCCGGGGGCTTCATAAATGCCGCGGCTCTTCGCTTCGATGATACGGTTTTCGATCTGATCGCTCATGCCGAGTCCATGGCGGCCGCCGATGCGATTAGCTTCCAGCATCAGCTCAACGTCATCGCTAAAGGTCTGTCCATTCAGCGCAACCGGGTGGCCTTGTTCAAAGCGGACGGTGACTTCTTCCGCAGGAATTTTGACGCTTTCATCCCAGAACTTCACGCCCATAATCGGGTTCACAATCTTGACGCTGGAGTTCAGGAACTCAAGGTCTTTAGCCTCGTGCGTAGCTCCCAGCATATTGGAGTCGGTTGAGTAGGCTTTTTCAACGGACATTTTATAGTCAAACCCGCAGGAAATCATAAATTCTGACATCTCCTGGCGGCCGCCTAACTCGTCGATAAAGTCGCTATCCAGCCACGGTTTGTAAATTTTCAGCTCTGCGTTGGTCAGCAGGCCGTAACGATAGAAACGTTCGATATCGTTGCCTTTATAGGTACTACCGTCGCCCCAGATGTTAACGCCGTCTTCTTTCATCGCGGCAACCAGCATAGTACCGGTCACTGCGCGGCCCAGCGGAGTGGTATTAAAGTAGGTCAACCCGCCGGTGGTGTTATGAAATGCACCGCACTGGATTGCAGCAATACCTTCCGCAACCAGCTGCTTACGGCAGTCGATCAGACGAGCTCCTTCAGCACCATACTCTTTGGCACGACGAGGAATGGCTTCGTAATCGTCTTCGTCTGGCTGTCCCAGGTTAGCGGTATATGCATAAGGGACTGCTCCCTTTTTACGCATCCACAGCAGCGCGGCGCTGGTATCCAGCCCACCAGAAAAAGCAATACCAATACGTTGTCCTACCGGGAGATGCTTGAGAATCGTCGTCATAAAATAAAACCCTGCTAGAGAGACTGTGGTGAGTTTGACTCAACAATCTTTATTGCATGTTTATGCATTAATTGTGAGTTTTCATTTAATCATCTTTTGCTGGTGACAGGAAGAGGCGAAACCGCTTTTTACCAAAAAACCCTGAAATACCAGCACGAACCGAAACCCGCTATGTGAAATTCATGTTGACAAAATATATGAAGTATCAATACAATTCACTATGATTTTATGTCCCGTCTCTCGGTACCAAATCCCAGCAGTATTTGCGTATTTTGCTCAAAACGAGTAAAATATGCCACGTTTCAGGCGCGGGGTGGAGCAGCCTGGTAGCTCGTCGGGCTCATAACCCGAAGGTCGTCGGTTCAAATCCGGCCCCCGCAACCACTTTCCCATTAAGTACTTTTTCAAATATACTGTGAGGACCGGGTCCTTCGTAGACGAATTTGAAAGAATTCTTCTGGAAAGTGTTCCAGATCGCAGTTGCGATCTCAGGGTTCAGTTATCTAAAGCCCCGATTTATCGGGGTTTTTTGTTATCTGACTTCAGAATAACTGGGCTATACGCCCTTTTTTTATGTCTTGGGGGTGGGTTTGTCCACATTAGAGCAAAAATTAACAGAGATGCTCACAGCGCCAGTTGAAGCGCTTGGCTTTGAGCTGGTCGGCATCGAATTTATTCGCGGTCGCACATCCACACTGCGCATCTATATTGATAGTGAAGATGGCATCAATGTTGATGATTGTGCTGATGTGAGTCACCAGGTCAGTGCTGTTATGGACGTAGAAGACCCGATTACAGTCGCTTATAACCTGGAAGTTTCTTCCCCTGGTCTCGATCGTCCTATGTTTACCGCCGAACACTATGAGCGTTTCATCGGCGAAGAAGTTTCGCTGGTTTTGCGCATGGCGGTACAGAACCGACGCAAATGGCAGGGCCTTATCAAAGCGGTAGACGGTGAGATGATCACGGTAACCGTCGAAGGCAAAGATGAAGTGTTCGCGCTGAGTAACATCCAGAAGGCGAACCTGGTTCCCCACTTTTAACAGTCTGGATTGAGGTGAAAGGCCCCGATGAACAAAGAAATTTTGGCTGTTGTTGAAGCCGTTTCCAACGAAAAGGCGCTGCCGCGTGAGAAAATTTTCGAAGCGTTGGAAAGTGCGTTAGCAACGGCTACTAAGAAAAAATATGAACAAGAGATCGACGTTCGCGTAGAAATCGATCGTAAAAGCGGTGATTTCGACACATTCCGTCGCTGGCTGGTTGTGGAAGAAGTCACCCAGCCGACGCGCGAAATCACGCTGGAAGCTGCGCGTTTCGAAGATGAAAGCATGAATCCTGGCGATTACGTCGAAGACCAGATTGAATCTGTCACCTTTGACCGTATCACTACGCAGACTGCGAAGCAGGTTATCGTACAAAAAGTACGTGAAGCCGAACGCGCAATGGTCGTTGATCAGTTCCGTGAGCACGAAGGTGAAATTATCACGGGCGTAGTGAAGAAAGTGAATCGCGACAACATTACGCTGGATCTGGGCAACAACGCTGAAGCCGTGATCCTGCGTGAAGACATGCTGCCGCGTGAAAACTTCCGTCCGGGTGACCGTATCCGCGGCGTACTGTACGCAGTCCGCCCGGAAGCGCGTGGCGCGCAGCTGTTCGTGACGCGTTCCAAGCCGGAAATGCTGATTGAACTGTTCCGCATTGAAGTTCCGGAAATTGGTGAAGAAGTTCTCGAAATTAAAGCGGCGGCTCGCGATCCTGGCTCTCGTGCTAAAATCGCGGTTAAAACCAACGATAAGCGCATCGATCCGGTGGGTGCCTGCGTCGGTATGCGCGGCGCGCGCGTTCAGGCAGTCTCGACTGAACTGGGCGGCGAGCGTATTGATATCGTGCTGTGGGACGATAACCCGGCGCAATTTGTCATTAACGCCATGGCTCCGGCTGACGTCGCCTCTATCGTGGTAGATGAAGACAAGCACACCATGGATATCGCAGTCGAAGCGGGCAACCTGGCGCAGGCCATTGGCCGTAACGGTCAGAACGTCCGTCTGGCGTCTCAGCTGAGCGGCTGGGAACTGAACGTCATGACCGTTGATGACCTCCAGGCTAAGCATCAGGCTGAAGCCCATGCAGCGATTGATACCTTCACTAAATATCTTGATATTGATGAAGATTTCGCCACGCTGCTGGTTGAAGAAGGTTTCGCCACTCTGGAAGAACTGGCCTATGTGCCAATGAAAGAACTGCTGGAAATTGACGGTCTGGATGAACCGACCGTTGAAGCACTTCGTGAGCGGGCGAAAAACGCGCTGACCACGCTGGCGCTGGCCAAAGAAGAGAGCCTGGGAGACAGCAAACCTGCCGACGATCTGTTGAATCTGGAAGGTATGGATCGCACCCTGGCATTCACCCTGGCCGCCCGTGGTGTTTGTACGCTGGAAGATCTCGCCGAGCAGGGCATTGATGATCTGGCTGATATCGAAGGCTTGACCGACGAGAAAGCCGGAGAACTTATCATGGCCGCTCGTAATATTTGTTGGTTCGGCGACGAAGCGTAATAAACTGTAGCAGGAAGGAACAGCATGACAGATGTGACCATTAAAGCGCTGGCCTCAGAGATTCAGACCTCTGTGGATCGCCTGATACAGCAATTTGCTGATGCAGGGATCCGCAAATCGGCTGATGATTCTGTGACCGCGCAAGAGAAGCAAACCTTGTTGACGCACCTGAACCGTGAACACGGCTCAGCGCCCGACAAGCTGACGCTGCAGCGCAAAACGCGCAGCACGTTAAATATTCCGGGTACCGGTGGAAAGAGTAAGTCGGTACAAATCGAAGTCCGCAAGAAACGCACCTTTGTGAAACGCGATCCGCAAGAGGCCGAACGCCTTGCCGCGGAAGAGCAGGCGCAGCGTGAAGCGGAAGAGCAAGCCCGTCGTGAGGCAGAAGAAGCTGCCAAACGCGAGGCGCAATTAAAAGCTGAACGTGAGGCCGCAGAACAAGCGAAACGTGAACTCGCCGATAAAGCGAAACGTGAAGCCGCGGAAAAAGACAAAGTGAGCAATCAACAAACCGACGATATGACCAAAACCGCCCAGGCTGAAAAGCAACGCCGCGAAAACGAAGCTGCGGAGCTGAAGCGCAAATCGGAAGAAGAAGCACGCCGCAAACTTGAAGAAGAAGCGCGCCGTGTAGCGGAAGAAGCACGCCGTATGGCTCAAGAAAACGAAAAGAACTGGACTGAAGCGCCAGAAACGCCTGAAGAGACCACTGACTATCACGTAACAACTTCTCAGCATGCGCGTCAGGCTGAAGACGATAACGATCGTGAAGTTGAAGGCGGTCGCGGCCGTGGACGTAATGCGAAAGCAGCGCGTCCGGCTAAGAAAGGCAACAAACACGCTGAATCGAAAGCCGATCGTGAAGAAGCCCGTGCGGCCGTTCGCGGCGGTAAAGGTGGTAAACATCGTAAGGGTTCGGCTCTGCAGCAAGGCTTCCAGAAGCCGGCTCAGGCGGTTAACCGTGATGTTATCATCGGTGAAACCATCACCGTTGGCGATCTGGCCAACAAGATGGCCGTTAAAGGTTCTCAGGTCATCAAAGCGATGATGAAGCTGGGCGCTATGGCGACGATTAACCAGGTCATCGACCAGGAAACCGCACAGCTGGTTGCCGAAGAGATGGGCCACAAAGTTATCCTGCGTCGTGAAAACGAGCTGGAAGAAGCGGTAATGAGCGACCGTGACACCGGCGCTGCGGCGGAACCGCGCGCACCGGTTGTGACTATCATGGGTCACGTTGACCACGGTAAAACCTCTCTGCTGGATTACATTCGTTCAACGAAAGTGGCCTCTGGCGAAGCGGGCGGCATTACTCAGCATATCGGTGCGTACCACGTCGAAACCGACAACGGTATGATCACCTTCCTGGATACCCCGGGCCACGCCGCGTTCACCTCTATGCGTGCTCGTGGTGCTCAGGCGACGGATATCGTGGTTCTGGTTGTGGCCGCAGACGACGGCGTGATGCCGCAGACCATCGAAGCAATCCAGCACGCGAAAGCGGCGGGTGTGCCGGTCGTGGTTGCGGTGAACAAAATCGATAAGCCGGAAGCGGATCCGGATCGCGTTAAAAACGAACTGTCCCAGTACGGCATTCTGCCGGAAGAGTGGGGCGGTGAAAGCCAGTTCGTCCACGTGTCTGCTAAAGCGGGTACCGGCATCGACGAACTGCTGGACGCAATCCTGCTGCAGGCTGAAGTTCTGGAGCTGAAAGCGGTTCGTAAAGGTATGGCGAGCGGCGCGGTTATCGAATCCTTCCTGGATAAAGGTCGTGGTCCGGTTGCTACCGTTCTGGTACGCGAAGGTACGCTGCACAAGGGTGACATCGTCCTGTGCGGTTTCGAATATGGTCGCGTTCGTGCGATGCGTAACGAACTGGGTCAGGAAGTGCTGGAAGCGGGTCCATCCATTCCGGTGGAAATCCTCGGCCTGTCAGGCGTACCGGCTGCCGGTGACGAAGTGACCGTCGTTCGTGACGAGAAGAAAGCACGTGAAGTTGCGCTGTATCGTCAGGGTAAATTCCGTGAAGTTAAGCTGGCTCGTCAGCAGAAATCTAAACTTGAGAACATGTTCGCCAACATGACCGAAGGCGAAGTTCACGAAGTGAACATCGTCCTCAAAGCGGACGTGCAGGGTTCTGTGGAAGCGATCTCCGACTCCTTGCTGAAACTGTCTACTGACGAAGTGAAAGTGAAGATTATCGGTTCCGGCGTAGGTGGTATCACCGAAACCGACGCAACCCTGGCCGCTGCCTCCAACGCGATTCTGGTTGGCTTTAACGTTCGTGCTGATGCATCCGCACGTAAAGTTATCGACGCGGAAAGCCTGGATCTGCGCTACTACTCCGTCATCTATCATCTGATCGACGAAGTGAAAGCAGCGATGAGCGGCATGCTGTCTCCGGAACTGAAACAGCAGATCATTGGTCTGGCCGAAGTCCGTGATGTGTTCAAATCGCCGAAATTCGGCGCCATCGCAGGCTGTATGGTTACTGAAGGTACGATTAAGCGCCATAACCCAATCCGCGTACTGCGCGACAACGTGGTTATCTATGAAGGCGAGCTGGAATCCCTGCGCCGCTTCAAAGATGACGTTAACGAAGTTCGTAACGGCATGGAGTGTGGTATCGGCGTTAAGAACTACAACGACGTTCGCGTTGGCGATATGATCGAAGTGTTCGAAATCATCGAGATTCAACGTACCATCGATTAATCGTTTAGTAGGCCGGGGAAGCGCAGCGCCACCCGGTTATACAAAATTAAAGGGGGCCGCGTGGCCCCCTTATTTGTCTGGAGAATTTATTATGGCGAAAGAATTTGGTCGCCCGCAGCGCGTGGCTCAGGAGATGCAAAAAGAGATCGCAATCATCCTGCAGCGCGAAATTAAAGACCCGCGTCTGGGCATGATGACCACGGTTTCAGGCGTCGAGATGTCCCGCGACCTGGCCTATGCCAAAGTGTTTGTGACCTTCCTGAACGACAAAGACGAAGCCGCCGTGAAAGCGGGCATCAAGGCTTTGCAGGAAGCGTCTGGTTTTATTCGCTCGCTGCTGGGCAAAGCAATGCGCCTGCGTATCGTGCCGGAACTGACCTTCTTCTACGACAATTCATTAGTCGAAGGAATGCGCATGTCGAACCTGGTGACCAGCGTGGTGAAACATGACGATGAGCGTCGTGTGAACCCGGACGACAGTAAGGAGGACTAATGAGTCGTCCTCGTCGTCGCGGTCGCGACGTGCACGGCGTACTGTTGCTGGATAAACCGCAAGGCGCATCCAGCAACGACGTGCTGCAGAAAGTTAAACGACTTTATAATGCTAACCGGGCAGGGCATACGGGAGCGCTGGATCCGCTGGCGACCGGCATGCTGCCAATTTGCCTCGGGGAAGCGACAAAATTTTCCCAGTATCTGCTCGATTCTGACAAGCGCTACCGCGTGATTGCTAAACTTGGCCAGCGCACCGATACCTCTGATGCCGACGGCCAGGTGGTGGAAGAACGTCCGCTGACTTTTAGTCCTGAGCAGCTGGCAGCCGCGCTCGATGGCTTTCGTGGTGAAACCCAGCAGGTGCCGTCGATGTATTCGGCGCTGAAATACCAGGGGAAAAAACTGTACGAATATGCCCGTCAGGGGATTGAAGTACCGCGTGAATCCCGGCCGATTACGGTTTACGAGCTGCTGTTTATCCGCCATGAGGGGACGGAGCTTGAGCTGGAAATTCATTGCTCCAAAGGCACCTACATTCGCACGATTATTGATGATTTAGGCGAGAAGCTTGGATGCGGCGCGCACGTCACTTTCCTGCGTCGCCTGGCGGTCAGTAAATATCCCGTCGAACGGATGGTGACGCTGGAGCAGCTGCAGGCGCTGGTTGAACAAGCCAATGCGCAGGATATTCCCGCAGCCCAGCTGTTGGACCCGCTGTTGATGCCGATGGACAGCCCGGCTTCGGATTACCCGCTGGTGAATATTCCGGAAACCTCCGCCATCTACTTTAAAAACGGTAATCCGGTGCGGACATCGGGTGCGCCGCTGCAGGGGCTGGTTCGCGTCACTGAAGGTGATGACGAGAAGTTTCTTGGCATGGGGGAAATCGATGATGAAGGCCGCGTGGCGCCTCGTCGTCTGGTGGTTGAATACCCTGCCTGAGCGCTTTCCTTGCGATAAAAGGCTGCTGCGAGTAGAATATCGCCGCTTAACGTCCGCCAAAGTGTTTTAACATTTGCGAGCGTTATATCAGGGGTTGCTGAATTAGAGATCGGCACCCTTTCTTTCTTTTAATTTTGGAGTTCGAAAATGTCTCTAAGCGTTGAAGCTAAAGCAAAAATCGTTTCTGAGTTCGGTCGTGGCGAAAACGACAGCGGTTCTACTGAAGTTCAGGTTGCACTGCTGACTGCACAGATCAACCACCTGCAGGGTCACTTTGCAGAGCACAAAAAAGATCACCACAGCCGTCGTGGTCTGCTGCGCATGGTTTCTCAGCGTCGTAAACTGCTCGACTACCTGAAACGTAAAGATGTTGCACGTTACTCTTCGCTGATCGAGCGTCTGGGTCTGCGTCGCTAATTCTGCGAGTTTCAGAAGAAGGGGCCTCACGGCCCCTTTTTTCGACCGGGCGGCAGCAATTCATTAAAAACTCATGTATTGTTGCTATTAATGATCTTCATGCAGAGGTTCGCGCGGCTAATGAGAGGCTTGACTCGCAGGGGCGGGTAAAGGTTGTCATTAGTCGCGAGGATGCAGAAGATCGGGTCATACGATGTCTTATCGTGGATTTGACATCATCTATAGATAAAAGGATAGAATTTTGCTTAATCCGATCGTTCGTAAATTCCAGTACGGCCAACATACCGTAACGCTGGAGACCGGCATGATGGCGCGCCAGGCAACTGCCGCCGTTATGGTTAGCATGGATGACACCGCGGTATTCGTTACCGTAGTCGGCCAGAAAAAAGCGAAGCCAGGCCAGGATTTCTTCCCGCTGACCGTTAACTATCAGGAGCGTACTTACGCTGCTGGTAAAATCCCGGGTGGTTTCTTCCGTCGTGAAGGCCGTCCGAGCGAAGGCGAAACCCTGATTGCGCGTCTGATTGACCGCCCGGTTCGCCCGCTGTTCCCGGAAGGCTTCGTTAACGAAGTTCAGGTTATTGCGACCGTCGTTTCCGTTAACCCACAGGTTAACCCAGATATCGTCGCGATGATCGGCGCTTCCGCTGCGCTGTCTCTGTCCGGTATTCCGTTTAACGGCCCAATTGGCGCCGCGCGCGTGGGTTATATTAATGACCAGTACGTGCTGAACCCGACCCAGGAAGAGCTGAAGTCCAGCAAACTGGATCTGGTTGTTGCGGGTACTGAAGCCGCAGTATTGATGGTTGAGTCCGAAGCTGAACTGCTGAGCGAAGACCAGATGCTGGGCGCGGTCGTGTTTGGTCACGACCAGCAGCAGGTTGTTATTCAGAACATCAACGACCTGGTGAAAGAAGCCGGTAAACCGCGTTGGGACTGGCAGCCGGAAGTGGTTGATGCCGCGCTGAACGCGCGCGTCGCTGCGCTGGCTGAATCTCGCCTGAGCGATGCGTACCGTATCACCGACAAACAGGAGCGTTATGCTCAGGTTGACGTGATCAAATCCGAAACTATCGCGACCCTGGTTGCGGAAGATGAAACCCTGGACGCTAACGAACTGGGCGAAATCCTGCACGCAATCGAGAAAAACGTGGTGCGTAGCCGCGTACTGGCCGGTGAGCCGCGTATCGATGGTCGTGAAAAAGATATGATTCGTGGTCTGGACGTTCGTACCGGCGTTCTGCCGCGTACCCACGGTTCAGCACTGTTTACCCGTGGTGAAACTCAGGCGCTGGTTACCGCGACCCTGGGCACCGCACGTGACGCGCAGAACATCGATGAGCTGATGGGCGAGCGTACCGACTCCTTCCTGTTCCACTATAACTTCCCTCCGTACTCCGTAGGCGAAACGGGAATGGTCGGCTCTCCGAAGCGTCGTGAAATCGGTCACGGTCGTCTGGCTAAGCGCGGCGTACTGGCCGTGATGCCGACTATCGAAGAGTTCCCGTACACCGTACGCGTGGTTTCTGAAATCACCGAATCGAACGGTTCCTCCTCCATGGCTTCCGTTTGTGGCGCTTCTCTGGCGCTGATGGACGCAGGTGTGCCGGTGAAAGCCGCCGTTGCGGGTATCGCAATGGGTCTGGTGAAAGAAGGCGACAACTTCGTCGTACTGTCTGACATTCTGGGCGATGAAGATCACCTGGGCGATATGGACTTCAAAGTTGCGGGTTCCCGTGAAGGTATCTCTGCTCTGCAGATGGATATCAAAATTGAAGGTATCACCAAAGAGATCATGCAGGTTGCTCTGAACCAGGCTAAAGGTGCGCGTCTGCACATCCTGGGCGTGATGGAACAGGCGATTAACGCGCCGCGCGGCGATATCTCTGAGTTCGCACCGCGTATTCACACGATCAAGATCAGCCCGGACAAAATTAAAGACGTTATCGGTAAAGGCGGCTCCGTTATTCGCGCGCTTACCGAAGAAACCGGCACCACTATCGAAATCGAAGATGACGGTACCGTCAAAATCGCAGCAACCGATGGCGACAAAGCGCAGCACGCGATTCGTCGTATCGAAGAGATCACCGCTGAGATCGAAGTTGGCCGTATCTATAACGGTAAAGTGACCCGCATCGTTGACTTTGGCGCATTCGTTGCCATTGGCGGCGGTAAAGAGGGTCTGGTTCACATCTCTCAGATCGCCGACAAGCGCGTTGAGAAAGTGACCGACTATCTGCAGATGGGTCAGGAAGTGCCGGTTAAGGTTCTGGAAGTTGACCGTCAGGGCCGTGTCCGTCTGAGCATCAAAGAAGCAACTGAACAAACTCAGCCTGCGGCTGCGCCGGAAGCTCCGGCTGCCGAACAGCAGGGCGAGTAAGGTTGCCGTTTGCCCTCCGCATTGCGGAGGGCGCATTGCGGGCAGGAAGCCCTGTTTGCAGCCGGGGAACTGGACGTTCATCCAATCGTTGTCTTCGGGAGTGGGAAATGAAGCCTTTTTTGCGCTGGTGTTTCGTGGCGACAGCTCTCACGCTGGCAGGATGCAGCAACTCTGCCTGGCGTAAGGACGCAGTCCTCGCGGTGCCATTGCAACCGACTTTGCAGCAGGAAGTGATTCTGGCGCGCATGGAACAAATTCTTGCCAGTCGGGCTTTAACCGATGACGAACGCGCACAGCTTTTATATGAGCGCGGAGTGTTGTATGATAGTCTCGGTCTGAGGGCATTAGCGCGAAATGATTTTTCACAAGCGCTGGCAATCCGACCGGATATGCCTGAAGTATTCAATTACTTAGGCATTTATTTAACGCAGGCAGGCAATTTTGATGCTGCCTATGAAGCGTTTGATTCTGTACTTGAGCTTGATCCAACTTACAACTACGCGCACTTAAATCGCGGCATCGCTCTGTATTACGGCGGTCGTGCTAAGTTAGCGCAAGATGATCTGCTGGCGTTTTATCAAGACGATCCCAATGATCCTTTCCGAAGCCTGTGGCTTTATCTCGCTGAGCGTCAGCTCGATGAGAAGCGGGCGCTTGAAGCACTGAGACAGCGCTTAAACAAGTCGGACAAAGAACAATGGGGATGGAACATTGTCGGGTTCTACCTTGGCGACATTAGCGAAAAAGAGCTAATGGACCGTCTGAAGGCAGACGCAACGGATAACACCTCGCTCGCTGAGCATCTCAGTGAAACCAACTTCTATTTAGGTAAGTACTACCTAAGTCTGGGGGACAAGGACAGCGCTACGGCACTGTTCAAACTGGCGGTCGCAAACAACGTTCATAACTACGTTGAGCACCGATACGCATTGTTGGAATTATCGCTCTTGGGCCAGGAGCAAGATGACCTGGCAGAATCGGACCAGCAATAGCTGACGAACACATCAGCCCTTTTTTGATTGCCATCACCTTAGCGGGTGAGGGCGTTGTTGTTCGTTAATACACCTACTTTGAGCCGGTTCACACTTTTCAATGAAAATTACCGTAAATTTTCACGATGAGTTATGTAGACTGGCCGCCATTAATTTTGAGGCACACGTACTACATGGCTGAATTCGAAACCACATTTGCAGATCTGGGCCTGAAGGCTCCCATCCTTGAAGCGCTTAACGATCTGGGTTACGAAAAACCATCTCCGATCCAGGCTGAGTGCATTCCGCATCTGCTGGGCGGCCGCGACGTTCTGGGTATGGCCCAGACGGGTAGCGGTAAAACCGCAGCGTTCTCTTTACCGCTGCTGAACAACATTGATCCTGAGCTGAGAGCACCGCAGATTCTGGTGCTGGCACCGACCCGCGAACTGGCGGTACAGGTTGCTGAAGCAATGACGGAGTTCTCTAAACATATGCGCGGCGTAAACGTGGTTGCCCTGTACGGCGGCCAGCGTTATGACGTGCAGCTGCGCGCACTGCGTCAGGGGCCGCAAATCGTTGTCGGTACCCCGGGTCGTCTGCTGGACCACCTGAAACGCGGTACGCTGGATCTCTCTAAACTGAGCGGTCTGGTACTGGATGAAGCTGACGAAATGCTGCGCATGGGCTTCATCGAAGACGTAGAAACCATTATGGCGCAGATCCCGGAGGGTCATCAGACCGCTCTGTTCTCTGCCACCATGCCGGAAGCGATTCGTCGTATTACCCGCCGCTTTATGAAAGAGCCGCAGGAAGTGCGCATCCAGTCCAGCGTCACGACTCGCCCGGACATCAGCCAGAGCTACTGGACTGCTTACGGTATGCGTAAAAACGAAGCGCTGGTGCGTTTCCTGGAAGCGGAAGATTTTGATGCGGCGATTATCTTCGTTCGTACCAAAAATGCGACCCTGGAAGTGGCCGAAGCGCTGGAGCGTAGCGGCTATAGCAGCGCTGCGCTGAACGGCGACATGAACCAGTCCCTGCGTGAGCAGACTCTGGAGCGTCTGAAAGACGGTCGTCTGGATATCCTGATTGCAACCGACGTTGCGGCTCGTGGCCTGGACGTTGAGCGTATTAGCCTGGTGGTTAACTACGATATCCCGATGGATTCCGAGTCTTACGTTCACCGTATCGGCCGTACCGGTCGTGCGGGTCGCGCTGGCCGCGCGCTGCTGTTCGTTGAGAACCGCGAGCGTCGTCTGCTGCGCAATATCGAACGTACGATGAAGCTGACCATTCCGGAAGTTGAACTGCCGAACGCAGAGCTGCTGGGCAAACGTCGCCTGGAAAAATTTGCCGCGAAAGTTCAGCAGCAGCTGGAAAGCAGCGATCTGGATCAGTACCGCGCGCTGCTGGCGAAAATCCAGCCGTCTGCCGAAGGCGAAGAGCTGGACGTGGAAACGCTGGCCGCAGCGCTGCTGAAAATGGCGCAGGGCGAACGTCCGCTGATCCTGCCGCCGGATGCGCCTATGCGTCCTAAGCGCGAGTTCCGCGACCGTGACGATCGTTTCGAACGTCGTGGCGACCGTAACGATCGTGGCCCGCGCGGCGATCGCGGTGGCGAAGATCGTCCGAAGCGTGAGCGCCGTGACGTTGGCGATATGGAACTGTACCGCATTGAAGTGGGCCGTGATGACGGCGTTGAAGTTCGTCATATCGTTGGCGCCATCGCGAACGAAGGTGATATCAGCAGCCGTTACATTGGTAACATCAAGCTGTTTGGTTCTCACTCCACCATCGAACTGCCGAAAGGCATGCCGGGCGAAGTGCTGCAGCACTTTACGCGTACCCGCATCCTGAACAAGCCGATGAACATGCAGTTGCTGGGCGATGCTCAGCCGCGCCCTGAGCGCAGCGGCGAACGTCGTGGCGGCGGTGAGCGTCGTGAAGGCGGCCGTAGCTTCGGCGGCGGTGAACGTCGTGAAGGTCGTGGTTTCGGCGGTGAGCGTCGCGAAGGCGGCCGTGGTGAAGGTCGCCGTTTCAGCGGTGAACGTCGCGAGGGTGGCCGCGCGCCGCGCCGCGATGATGCTTCAGCGCCGCGTCGTGACGACTCCGCAGGTCGTCGTCGTTTCGGTGGCGATGCATAATTAGCGCTTTCCGCTAACGTAAAGTAAACGATACAGCCCCGATCTTAACGATTGGGGCTTTTTTTATTTCCTTTGTACTCGTGTACTGGTACAGTGCGTCACATTGATAACAAGAAAAGTATTTTCGACTGGAGATTTCGGCAAATGGCGACACTTACCACTACGGCAACCCGACCGTCCTTATTTGGCGGCGTAGTGATTATCGGCGGGACAATTATTGGCGCGGGCATGTTTTCGCTGCCGGTTGTAATGTCCGGCGCATGGTTCTTCTGGTCTCTGGCGGCGCTGGTTTTTACCTGGTTTTGTATGCTGCATTCCGGGTTGATGATCCTCGAAGCGAACCTGAATTATCGGATTGGTTCGAGCTTCGATACCATTACTAAAGATCTGCTCGGTAAAGGCTGGAATCTGGTTAACGGCGTGTCGATCGCCTTTGTACTTTATATTCTGACTTACGCCTATATCTCCGCCAGCGGCTCGATCCTGCACCATACGTTTAGCGAAATGTCGCTGAACGTACCGGCAAGGGCGGCTGGTTTTGGTTTTGCGCTACTGGTGGCGTTTATCGTCTGGTTGAGCACCAAAGCGGTGAGCCGCATGACGGCCATTGTGCTGGGAGCTAAGGTCATTACCTTCTTTCTGACCTTTGGCAGCCTGTTGGGGCACGTCCAGCCGACCACGCTGTTTAACGTGGCTGAACAAAATGCCTCGTATATGCCCTATCTGCTGATGACGCTGCCGTTCTGTCTCGCATCTTTCGGCTATCATGGCAACGTGCCGAGCCTGATGAAGTACTACGGCAAAGATCCGCGCACAATCGTGAAATGCCTGGTTTACGGTACGCTGCTGGCGCTGGGTCTGTACGTGGTGTGGCTGCTGGTGACGATGGGCAATATCCCGCGCCCTGAATTTATCGGCATCGCGCAGAAGGGGGGCAATATAGATGTCCTGGTCCAGGCACTCAGCGGAGTGCTGAACAGCAGGAGTCTGGATCTGCTGTTAGTCATCTTTTCGAACTTTGCCGTTGCCAGTTCATTCCTTGGCGTAACGCTGGGGCTGTTTGATTATCTGGCGGATCTGTTCGGCTTCGATGACTCCGCGCTGGGACGTTTTAAAACAGCGGTACTGACCTTCGTTCCGCCGATGGCGGGAGGCTTGCTGTGGCCGAACGGATTCCTCTATGCGATCGGCTATGCAGGTCTGGCCGCGACGATCTGGGCGGCAATTGTACCGGCGCTGCTGGCTCGCGCATCGCGTAAACGTTTTGGCAGCCCATTGTTTCGCGTTTGGGGTGGAAAGCCGATGATCGCTTTGGTGCTGCTGTTTGGGCTGGGTAACGTTATCGTGCATTTCCTCTCAAGCTTTAACGTATTACCCACCTATCAATAA
Source organism: Klebsiella sp. GW_Kp181 (assembly GCF_040062315.1). Taxonomy (NCBI): domain Bacteria; kingdom Pseudomonadati; phylum Pseudomonadota; class Gammaproteobacteria; order Enterobacterales; family Enterobacteriaceae; genus Klebsiella; species Klebsiella sp. GW_Kp181. The sequence continues at coordinate 87,917 of NZ_JBEAFR010000075.1, read as the reverse complement.
TTGAAAATGCGGCAAAAATGCCGCATTGCTCACTACCCGATCAGCTCTTCTTTCACCTGCATCGCCAAATCAAATGAATGCAGGCGCGCCTGATGATCGAAGATTTGGCCGTTAACCATGATCTCATCAGCCTGGGTCTCCCGTAGAATCGATGCCAGCCCGTGGCGGATTTTCGCTTTATCGCCGACCAGCGACATGCTCAGCGCCTGCTGAACGCCGTACTGCTCTGAAGCGGACCACAGCTGATGCATATTTTGCACCGGCGGCGGCAGTTGTCCGGTCTCGCCCCGGCGCAGTTTGACGAACGCCTGCTGCATGGACGTAAACAGAAATTCCGCATCTCTGTCGCTATCGGCGGCAATAATGTTAATGCATACCATCGCATACGGCTTCTCTAACCGTTCTGACGGCTGGAAGTGGGTGCGGTAGAGGTGCAGGGCCTGGAAGAGCATATCCGGCGCGAAGTGCGAGGCAAAGGCGAACGGCAGCCCCAGCTGCGCCGCCAGCTGAGCGCTGTAAAGGCTTGAGCCGAGCAGCCAGACAGGTATCTTCTCGCCATAGCCGGGAACCGGCCGTACGTGCGGATTAGGATCGCGGGCGTCGAACCAGTCCACCAGCTCCGCGACATCGCGCGGGAAGTTATCAACATCGCCGCTCATATGGCGACGCAGCGCGCGCATGGTCGGCTGATCGCTACCTGGCGCACGCCCAAGGCCGAGATCGATACGACCGGGGTAGAGCGTATTGAGCGTGCCGAACTGCTCGGCAATCACCAGCGGCGAATGGTTAGGCAGCATCACGCCGCCGGAGCCCAGATGCAGAGTGGTGGTATGGGCGGCAAGATAGCCAATCAGCACCGAGGTCGCGGCGCTGGCAATACCGACCATATTATGGTGCTCGGCCAGCCAGTAGCGATGATAACCGCGTTTTTCCGCCAGCTGCGCCAGATCTAAAGAGTGGGAGAAAGCTTCCTTTGCGGAAGATCCTTGCGGGATTGGCGCCAGGTCGAGCACCGAGAATGAAACAGATTTGTCAGTCATAAAGGCTCACTTTGCTACAGCATAGTCATCAGATTGAAGGTCTTCTTCCAGCCTGGCGCATCCGCGATACGCCTGCCAGAAAAGCTGCATCTTTAATAGTGCATTAAAAAGCAGCGATAGCCATTAACAAAGTGAGCGGTTAATCAGCTCTGCAGTTCCAGTCCGGCCAGCCGCCGCCAGTAGCCGTTGCAGTCGCTGTTCGCCGTCAGCGGTAGCGGCGCTGCGCCGTTCTCATTTGCCCGGAAGGCGTCCAGCATCGCAAAGGTCTCGATGCCCAGCGGCGACAGGCGGACCATATCCACCAGCCCGTGCATGGTGCTCAGCTCATTCCCGAGGTTATAGACGTAGCCGCTCATGGTCTGAATGCCGTTGAGGACGAATACCTGCTGGTTCTCCTGTGAGAGCACGTCGCGCCCGTTAGGATATTTAATGCAGCAGGTTTCGCACTCGTCTTTGGGTCGGTCTTCCGAACGGGCGGTAAAGCAGCGGGCGGAGTAGGCCAGCGGCAGATGGCCGTAGCTCAGCACCTCCACCTCAAACTGGTTGCGAATACCCAGTTCGTCGCACTGGGTCAGCAAGTTCGCCAGCCAGTCGCGGGAAAGCTCGACCGGCATACACCAGCGCACCATACCTTGCTTAAGCAGCAGACGCAGGGTGACGGCGTTGTAGCAGTTGAGCGCATGGCCGGCGACGAACGGCAGTTTACGTTCCGCGCACAGGTTAACGACGCCGAGATCGCTGGCTTCAATCAGAAATTCGCCGTTATCGACATAGCGCTTCAGTTCGCCCAGTTCCGAGGACGCCTGCACCAGCGCGAGGGTGGAAAGCACTACCTGTTTGCCGCTTCCCGCCAGCGCTTTCGCCATCTCGATCCAGTCGCCGACTTTGGTGGCGCGGCGTTTGCTGCATACCGCTTCGCCGAGATAAATCGTGTCCGCGCTGCAGCTGGCTGCCTGCTGGTAAAAATCTTCCAGCGTCTCTTTTGGCCAGTAATAAAGCACCGGCCCTAATGAATATTTCATTGCTGTTCTCACTGCCATTTACGGTGATAGGCGCCAAGGGTGGTTTGCGTCCCTTCGGACATCGAACCGAGGGTCTCCATCCACGCGGACTGCGGCACGAAGTTTTGCGGATCGGCTTTGCAGCGATCGATCGCCTGACGCCAGACTTTCGCCACCTGGGTGACGTACGCCGGACTGCGCTGGCGGCCCTCGATTTTGACCGAGGCAATATTTGCCGCCATCAGCTCCGGCAGCAGCTCCAGGGTGTTCAGGCTGGTGGGCTCTTCCAGTGCGTGGTAGCGCTCGCCGTCGACCAGATACCGCCCTTTACAGAGGGTGGGATAGCCGGCATTTTCACCATCTCGATAGCGGTCGATCAGCACTTCGTTAAGGCGTGATTCCAGTCCCTGCGGCGTTTGCTGCCAGCGCACGAAGCGTGCCGGCGAACAGGCGCCGACGGTATTCGGTGATTCGCCGGTCAGATAAGAGGAAAGATAGCAGCGGCCTTCCGCCATAATGCACAGGCTGCCGAAGGCGAAGACCTCCAGCGGCACCGGCGTGGCGCGGGCCAGCTGTTTGACCTGGTGAATCGACAGTACGCGCGGCAGCACCACGCGGGCGATGTCAAAGTTGCGATGATAAAATTTTACCGCTTCTTCGTTAGTGGCCGAGGCCTGAACGGAAACGTGACGCTCGATGTGCGGGTAGCGCTCGGCGGCATACTCCAGCATTGCGATATCGGCGAGGATCAGCGCGTCGGCGCCCAGCTGGGCCGCCATATCTACCGCGCGCTGCCAGCGGGCATAGCCATCAGGATGCGCGAAGGTATTGATGGCAATATGCAGTTTACGACGATGCTGGTGCACAAAGCTGACGGCTTCCTGCAGTTTCTTTTCGGTGAAATTAAGGCCGGCAAAGTGGCGGGCGTTGGTGTCATCTTTCAGCCCGATATAGACGGCATCGGCGCCGTTTTCGATGGCCGCCTTAAGCGCCGGAAGGTTACCGGCTGGGCAGAGCAGCTCCATAATTTTTCCTGAAAAACGCGGCCCGTCAGGGACGCTGGATGGTTAATGAGCTGGGATTTTAGTTAACCTTCTGGTGACAATTTTTGATTTGAGGCAGTTAAAAGCGTATTGGCGGGATCAATACCAGCGGCCCGACATCGTGATTTTGTTGATTTACGCCGCTATGTCGTTTATTTGATATGGCACAATAGAGGAACTATTGCATTCATGGAGTAAAGCTTGTGTTGGATAAACTGCGTTCCCAACTGGTTCACTTTGGCCCGTCGTTAATAAGCGTGCCGGTTAAGCTGGCGCCTTTTGCCCTCAAGCGCCAGGTGCTGGAACAGGTATTAAGCTGGCAGTTTCGCCAGGCGCTGGCGGATGGGGAGCTGGATTTTCTCGAGGGGCGCTGGTTAAGTATTCATGTGCGTGATATCGGCCTGCTGTGGTATACCTCGGTGATTAACGGCCGTCTGGTGGTCAGCCCGGCGGCTGAAGCGGACGTCAGCTTTAGCGCCGACGCCAGCGACCTGCTGATGATTGCGGCGCGCAAGCAGGATCCGGATACGTTGTTCTTCCAGCGTCGCCTGGTTATCGAAGGCGATACCGAGCTGGGTCTTTATGTAAAAAACCTGATGGATGCCATTGAGCTGGAGCAGATGCCCAGGGCGCTGCGTATTATGCTGCTGCAGCTGGCGGACTTTGTTGAAGCAGGCCTGAAAGGCCCGCAGAAACCTGAACAGACATCGGTAGGTGAGGCATGCTGATTCGAGTAGAAATTGGGATTGATGCACCGGGAATCGACGCGCTATTACGTCGTACCTTCGGCAGCGATGCGGAAGCGCAGCTGGTGCACAGCCTACGTGAAGATGGCCTGATCACGCTGGGCGTGGTGGCGACGGATGACGAAGGTCAGGTCGTGGGCTATGCGGCCTTTAGCCCGGTTGCCGTTGAAGGCGAAGAGCTGCAGTGGGTTGGACTGGCTCCGCTGGCGGTCGATGAAAGCTACCGCGGTCAGGGCATCGGTCGTCAGCTGGTCTATGAAGGGCTCGATTCACTGAACGAGTTTGGCTATGCCGCTGTTGTCACCCTTGGCGATCCGGCGCTTTATGGTCGTCTGGGCTTTGAACCCGCAGCGCGTTTTAATCTGCACTGCCGTTGGCCGGATAGCGCGGAAACTTTCCAGGTTCACCGCCTGGCCGATAACGCCCTTGATGGCGTCAGCGGGCTGGTCGAATACAGCGACCACTTTAACCGCTTCTGAGGCTTTCCAGCAGCGCCTCAAACGAACCGTCTCCGGCAACGAGGCGCTCTTTCTGGCGCTTCGTTAGCTGCTTGATACGATACTCCAGTCGTAATGCTAGTGAGTGTTCACCAACTTCCTGGCTGAAGGCCAGCTGAAGCTCTCCCTTACCACGCAGCGCTTTCGCGCCTTTGCCTTCCTGGTGCTGGCAAAAGCGGCGTGAGACATCGGTAGTAATCCCGGTATAAAGGCGATTATCGGCGGTACGAATCAGATAGAGAAACCAGCACACGGTACAGAGGTCGCTATGTTAAGGTGTGAGCACCATAACATACTGGAGAGTAAAGATGGATACGCTCGCCGCTATCAGCCGTTGGCTGGGAAAGCAGCATGTTGTGACCTGGTGCGTCGCCCGCGATGACGAGCTGTGGTGCGCCAATGCCTTTTACGTTTATGACCCGGAAAAGGTCGCCTTTTATTTGCTTAGCGATGAAAAAACGCGCCACGGCCAGATGACCGGGAAAGGCGCCAGGGTGGCCGGAACGGTAAACGGCCAGCCGAAGACCGTCGCCTTGATCCGCGGCGTCCAGTTTAAAGGCCAAATTCGCCGCCTGTCCGGGGAGGAAGAGGCGGCGATGCGTAAGCGTTACGTCAGCCGTTTTCCGGTTGCCCGCATGCTATCGGCGCCCGTCTGGGAGATTCTCCCCGATGAGCTTAAGTTCACCGATAACACGCTGGGCTTTGGTAAAAAGCTGCACTGGCTGCGTGAATCAGGCACCGAGCAGACGTAAAGCTTCTCGATTAAACGCCGGCAGGTCGTCCGGGGTTCTGCTGGTCACCAGCTGCTCGTTGTCGATAACCACTTCCTGATCGTAGAATTCGCCACCGGCGTTTTTCACGTCGACGATGATAGGCTTCACGGCCGTCAGCTTACGCCCGCGAATCACATCGGCGCTAATCAACAGCTGCGGACCGTGACAGATGGCGAATACCGGTTTGCCGCTGTTCACAAAATCGCGGGTGAAGGTGACAAAGCGTTCGTCTCCGCGCAGCGCGTCCGGTGAATAACCGCCCGGTAGCAGCAGAGCGTCGAAGTCGGCAGGGGTGACGTCATCAATGGCTTTATCGATAACGACTTCAGCTTCCCCTTTTTTCCCTTTTACCTTCTTCCCCGCCTGTTTTTCAATCGTCACGACCTCATGACCGGCCAGACGATAGGCGTCCGCGGGTGAGGTGAACTCCGAGTCTTCAAAGTCGTCGGTAATTAAAACGGCTATCTTCTTACTCATTCTTCCTCCAGTGTTTTGGTGTGGAATGAGGCATTTCCCTGATGATGATGGATAATTACCTCGTAGAGTATTAAGTCTGGAACATGAGGCTGGGATCGCAACATAGAAAAATCTGCAAAGGAGTTTCGATGAGTCAGGTACTGATAACGGGGGCAACCGGGTTAGTTGGCGGTCACTTACTTCGAATGCTACTCAACGCGCCGGGCGTTAAGTCCGTTGCCGCCCCGACGCGTCGGCCGCTGGCCGATATCTCCGGCGTCTTTAACCCCCACGATCCGCAGCTAACGGACGCTCTGGCGCAGGTTGTCGATCCGATAGATATCGTTTTTTGCTGTCTGGGGACTACCCGCCGGGAAGCGGGTAGCAAAGAGGCGTTTGTGCATGCTGATTATACGCTGGTCATTGATACCGCGCTGGTGGGAAAAAAGCTGGGCGCGCAGCATATGCTGGTCGTCAGCGCGATGGGGGCCAATGCGCATTCGCCCTTTTTCTATAATCGCGTAAAAGGTGAGATGGAAGAGGCGCTGATTGCGCAGCAGTGGCCGCGCCTGACCATTGCCCGCCCGTCAATGCTGATAGGCGAGCGCGAAAAAAAACGCGCCGGCGAAACGCTCTTTGCGCCGCTTTTCAATCTGCTGCCGGGAAATCTGAAGTCAATAGAGGCGCGGGACGTGGCGAGCGCGCTACTCGCGGAGGCGCTATCGCCCACGCAGGAGGGCGTACAAATTCTCTCTTCGTCGCAGCTGCGCGAAAGGGCGGCACGCTCGGGGGATTACTGATTTCCAAAATTTCCCCGGAGGCGTAGTATTCATGTCCTCAATTTATCATGACACTCCCCGGGGAATGCTATGGCTGGTCAGTCTTCATCTCAGGCGGCATCACCGTTTCAATGGTGGAAGCCCGCGCTCTTTTTTCTCGTCGTTATCGTTGGTCTGTGGTTCGTTAAATGGCAACCCTACTATGGCAAAGCCTTCACCGCCGCAGAGACGCACAGTATCGGCAAATCCATCCTTGCTAACAGAAACGCTAACCCTTTCGCTGCGGCCTGGGATTACGCCCTGGTCTATTTCATGGCCGTATGGAAAGCGGCGGTCCTGGGCGTACTGCTGGGTTCGCTGATTCAGGTGCTGATCCCGCGTGACTGGCTGCTGCGCACGCTGGGGCAGGCGCGTTTTCGCGGTACGCTGCTGGGAACCGTATTCTCTCTGCCGGGCATGATGTGTACCTGCTGCGCCGCGCCGGTGGCGGCAGGAATGCGTAAACAGCAGGTCTCGATGGGCGGCGCGCTGGCGTTCTGGCTGGGCAATCCGCTGCTCAATCCGGCGACGCTGGTGTTTATGGGCTTTGTGCTGGGCTGGCAGTTTGCGCTGGTGCGCCTGCTGGCTGGGCTGGCGACGGTGCTGGTGGTCGCAACGCTGGTGCAGAAATGGGTAAAAGAGGCGGCGACGCAGCCGGTTTCGATGCCTGAACAGCCGGTTGCAACCGTGCAGGACGGTTTCTTTAGCCGCTGGCTGCGCGCTCTCTGGACGCTGTTCTGGAACACTATCCCGGTTTATATTCTGGCGGTGCTGGTGCTGGGAGCCGCGCGGGTGTGGTTATTCCCTCATGCCGATGGGGTGGTGGATAACACGCTGTTCTGGGTGATTGCTATGGCGATTGCCGGCTGCCTGTTTGTTATTCCGACGGCGGCGGAGATTCCGATAGTGCAGACGATGATGCTGGCAGGTATGGGCGTGGCGCCCGCGCTGGCGCTGCTGATTACGCTGCCTGCTGTCAGTGTACCGTCACTGATTATGCTGCGGAAAGCGTTTCCGGCGAAGGCGCTGTGGCTCACCGGCGGGCTGGTGGCGCTGTGCGGCGCGGTGGTTGGCGGGCTGGCTTTAATCTGATGTCCTTCCCGGAGGCGGCGCTGTGCGCCTGTCCGGGCTACGGGCCTACAGCAGGCGATGAACCCGTAGCCCGGCTCAGCAAAGCGCAAGCCGGGAGAGTTAACGTTTACTTGATATAGGTAAAAGCGGTGGTGACGCGAGTCACGCCGCTTACCCGGCTGGCGATATCCGCCGCCGCGCGTCCTTCACGGTCGGTAACCAGACCCATCAGGAACACTTCGCCATTTTCGGTTGTTACCTTCACGTTGGAGGATTTCACCTGGTCGGTACCCAGCAGCTGGGAGCGAACTTTGGTGGTGATCCAGGTATCCGAAGAGGCGGTACCTAAGCCGATCGGCTGGCCCTGACGCACCTCATTAAACACCTCCGTTGTCCCTTCTACGCCCATTGCGATTTGCTTCGCGCGCGCGGAGAGGTCTGGCGTTGGAGACTGACCGGTCAGCAGGACTTTACCCTGGTAGGCGGTCACGTTGATGCGGGCCTGCTTCTTAATTTGTTCATCTTTGGATAGCGCGCTGTTGACGCGTAGCTCCAGCGTGCTGTCATCCACCTGAGTACCTACCGTACGCGGGTCCGTCGCGGCTTTGGTGCCGACCGCTGCCGTGCCAACTACCGCTGCGGCAACGCATCCCTGAAGCAGTAGCGCAGACAGCAGAATGGCGAGGGGCGAGAGAGCCTTCATGTGTTCTCCTTAATCGTCCTGGTGTGGAAAAAGCGTGTTATCGATCAAATCGCACAGACAATTGACGGTGAGCATGTGCATTTCCTGAATTCGCGCGCTGCGATGCGAGGGAATGCGGATTTCGACGTCCTGCTGCCCTAAGAGGCCAGCCAGTTCACCGCCGTCATAACCGGTTAACGCCACGATAGTCATATCGCGGGTGACCGCCGCTTCCACGGCTTTCACGATATCCCGGCTATTGCCGCGCGTAGAAATCGCCAGCAGTACGTCGCCGGCGTGTCCCAACGCACGCACCTGCTTGGCATAGATTTCATCATGCAGGCGATCGTTGGCAATTGCGGTTAAGACCACATTATCGGTATTTAGTGCAATGGCGGGTAAACCAGGGCGTTCAGTTTCGAAACGATTAATCATGCTGGCAGCAAAATGCTGTGCGTTGGCGGCGGAAGTGCCATTACCACAACAGAGAATTTTGTTGCCGTTCAGCAGCGATTGTACGAGCGTCATAGCCGCACGGGAGATGGCGTCCGGGAGTGCTTCCGCTGCTGCAATTTGGGTTTGAATGCTTTCGGTGAAGCAGGCTTTGATTCTGTCGAGCACGGGATCCCTTAATTCATTTTACCCATCATACTTCAGGTTGCTTGTGCGTTGGCTACGCTCGTTCGCCCGAATCACTGACTTGAGTCAGCTCATCGGGACTTTCTCGCTTGCCGCGTTACTCGGCCTGCGGTCTCGCCCCTTCGGGGCCAGCGCCAGCGCTGTTCAAAGCACAAGTGCTTTGTCCTGCAACTCCAATTATTTTGGGTGTACGCTATTCGCCAAAGGCGTTTTTTAGCCATTGGATGTCGTTTCCGGTGAAGGCTACCACATCGAAACGGCAATCCACAGTCTCAAAGCTCCCATTCTGTCGGCAGAGCCACAGACGCGCGGCTTTGAGCAGTCTTTGTTGCTTTTGCGGCGTGACGCTGGAAGCGGCATCGCCGTAGCTTGCGCTGCGACGATAGCGTACTTCGACAAATACGGTGACGCTACCGTCGCGCATTATGAGGTCAATCTCGCCGCCGCGCTCGCGGACGTTGGCGGCGATAAAGCGCAAACCCTGGCGCTCCAGCCAGCGGCGCGCCTGCATTTCCCAGGCATCGCCGGTCTGTTTACTTAGTTGGCTGCGACGATTTGCCCACCCTGGTATTTGAGCCATGACAGTTTCCTGTTGATCACGCAATCCTGCGTGGCCGTAAGATCGCCGGTATTGCCGTTCAGCTCAAAGCCTGGCACCTGGCGCATCTGCGAGAAGTGGTTGGCCAGAGACCAGGCGTCGGCGCCCATGGCGTACAGGCGCGCCAGCGAGTAGTCGTTACGAACGGCGGCCAGCGCCTGCTGCTGCAGCGCCGGGTTGCTTCCCGCCAGCATCGGGATTTCGCTGTATTGCAGGCCTTCCATCTCCAGACGGAAGTCCGGGCCGGAGGTTCCCTGGGCGCTGCGGGAGCTGGCGTACAACGTCACGCCGCTCTGGCTACCGTTACGCAGGGCAATCATCGGCTTGACGTAAGCAATTTGTTCCGGCGTCGCCAGGATGTACGCGGCGTCGACGCCGCCGGTGCTGCTGACCGGCACATCGCTCGGGCTTCCCAGAGCGCTGTCCTGCGCTGACGGCAGGGTAGAAACCGGCGTACCGCTTAATGAAATACCGCTGTTAACGCTGCCGCGCAGCTCGGCCGTGGAACCTAAACGCTGTTGCAGTACCGTGCCGCCCCCCAGCTTCAGCCACTCATTGGCAAAGGCATTAACCACGCGATCGCCCAGCGCGCCGCGCGGTACCAGCAGCAGCGGAGTCTGTTTACCCTGATCGTGTATGTGGTGCGCCGCGTCGCGAGCTTCGTCTTCCGGAGAGAGGGCGAAATAGCAGATATTAATCCGGTTTTCGATTTTCTCCGGCTGGTTGAGCGCCAGCACGTTCAGCGAGGTATTGCTCTTGATGACCTGTTCGACGTTATCTTTCAGCAGCGGGCCGACGACGATGGTCGCGCCGTCCTGCTGTACCTGAGCCAGTAGCTGGCTCATCGGTTGCGTGGTGGTGTCATAGATTTTCAGCTCGGCGGCCGGGTTAGCCGGGGTGGCGGACACAGCCTGAGTCAGCGGTGCCTGTACCGGCTGGCTGGTGGTCTCCGGCGCCGGGGCGGATGTCGCCTCCGGTGCGGTGACCGGCGCCTGAGCTTGCGCCTGGTCGGCAGCTGGCGTTTGTACTGGCGCCTGAGCGCTGTTCGTCGCCGTCAGATCGGTTACTTCCGCCTGCGACGGGCTTACCACTGCGCTATCGGCAACATTCGCCGCCTGGGCGACCTGGGCGGGCACCGCGCTTCCGGAAACGGCAGGCGCGCCGTTTTTCGCCGCTTCAAAGCCCTGCTGGATAGTCCGGCCAAAAATGGCCGCCTGGCCGTTAAGCGGCAGCAGCAGCGCGATTTTATTGGTCGATGCGGCCTGGTAGTTTTGCATATTGACGAGCTGCGTCGGCAGCATTTTCGCGCCCGGGTTTTGCGGATAGCGGGTCTGCCAGTCTTTGATGCCTGCTTTGAGCATCGTCGGATCGCTGCGGTTATCAAACCACATGCGCTGCAGGTCCAGCCAGCCCTGCAGAACGTTCTCGTCGGCGTTAATCACCAGCGCGTAGGCCTGATCTTTGGTCATCGCGGTGAGCGCTTTCCAGGTCGCGTCGATGTTCTTCTGCTTTTGCGCGGCCAGGCTCAGCAGCGGCTGCTGGGCGACCAGGGCCCGCAGCAGGTTCAGCGAAGGCTGCCCCTGGCTGGCGTCAATTTGCGCCTGCCAGTAGCGCGGCAGCTGGTTCTGCTCAAAGCTTGCCGGATCGAGTTTGCTCAGCAGCGCCTGCGCGCCCTGGAAGTCGTTCTGCGCCAGCTTCACTTCTACCGCCAGCAACGACCGTTCGCGACTTTGCGCAGCGTTAAGACCGGACGGCAGCTGGTTGAACAGCTCAACGGCCTGCGGTTTCTTACCTTCTTTCAGCAGTGCACGAATGGCGAGTAATTGCCAGTTGGTCTTGCTATCATTCGAGCTTTGCTGCATCTGTTGCAGATAGTAACTGGAGTCTGCCTGTGCCGTACCCTGCAAATACGCCGTGCTTTGGTCCGGGGTGTGGGTGCCGCAGCCGGCAAAGATCAGAGCGGCCAGCAGTACGGGCAGACAACGCACGGGTTTAGAACGAAGAAATGTTGACGGTACCATATGTGTCCAGTGATATTTTTTTGGCTCAATGCTCAATATTAATTCGGCAATACGGACGAGACAATGAAACAACACGAATCAGCAGATAATTCTCAGGGACAGCTCTATATTGTGCCCACTCCGATAGGGAATCTGTCTGATATCACGCAACGCGCGCTGGAAGTGTTGCAAGCCGTTGATTTAGTTGCGGCCGAGGATACCCGCCATACCGGTTTGCTGCTGCAGCATTTTGCGATTAACGCCCGGTTATTTGCGCTTCATGACCATAACGAGCAGCAAAAAGCGGAAACGCTGGTGGCGAAGCTAAAAGAAGGGCAAAACATCGCCCTGGTTTCCGATGCCGGAACGCCGCTGATTAACGATCCCGGCTATCATCTGGTGCGTACCTGCCGCGAGGCCAATATCCGCGTGGTGCCGCTGCCCGGCCCCTGTGCGGCGATTGCGGCGCTGAGCGCGGCGGGGCTGCCGTCGGATCGTTTCTGCTACGAAGGTTTTTTGCCTGCGAAGTCTAAAGGGCGTCGCGATACGCTGAAGGCGCTGGAAGAAGAGCCGCGCACCATTATCTTCTATGAATCGACCCACCGCCTGCTGGAAAGCCTGGAAGATATCTGCACGGTACTGGGCGAGTCCCGCTACGTGGTGCTGGCGCGGGAGCTAACCAAAACCTGGGAATCGATTCACGGCGCGCCCATCGGCGAGCTGCTGGCATGGGTGAAAGAAGATGAAAACCGCCGTAAAGGCGAGATGGTGCTGATCGTCGAGGGTTTTAAAGCGCAGGAAGAGGCGCTGCCGGCGGTGGCGCTGCGCACGCTGGCCCTGCTGCAGGCCGAGCTACCGTTGAAAAAAGCCGCCGCCCTGGCCGCAGAAATTCACGGCGTGAAGAAAAACGCGCTGTATAAGTATGCTCTGGAGCAGCAGGGATAATATTGCGAATTACCGCCTTTCTGATAGCGCGTCAGGAAAGGCGGATGTGGCTATCTAACCGTTGCGGTGAGGGTAACTGAGCCGTGGAACGGGCCTGGTTGCAGTACTCCGCCGACCAGGTTAATGGGTTGGGCTTGCAGCTGTACAGCGCCTGGAGCTGATTTATCTAAAGTTATAGGTCCACCATTCATAGGAATATCGACGTTTTGGTGCATCATAATACCAACATCAGCAACATTATCTGATTCCCTGCGGCGGGCTGCGAGCACGTACTGACTGACGACGTCATCACCCTGCACAATAAGTTCGAGAGTGTCAGAGTATTGATATAATGACGTATCCCCGCAATCGTAGACAATATCAAACCTTACAGGCGTATATCCGTCGGGCATGTGGTTCTTTTTAGTGAATTTTGAGGCGCGAATTTGCCCAAGGTCGACCCGGATCACGTCCCCTTCGTTGATTTTACAGCTTTGCGGAACGGTAATGCTGCCCTGGAGATAGATATTGGCAATGTCCTGGTAGATGAATCTTGGGTAGGTACTACTACTGCTCCATGCCGACTGTAGGGTAGCAATATGCGTGCTGGGGATCTCCATCCGGCCTAAAAAAGACCTTGTGACGCGAAAGGTAATGCTGACGTTACTGCCTACGGTAAATGCCCCGCGCTGATCCTCAGGATCCCCGCTGCATACGCTATTGCCCTTTGAGGCCTGAAAAGAACCGTCTCCTCTGACCGGTGAATTCACATCTGTGGGAACCTTAAGCGCCGATACCCCGGGTACATCGGTAATCACCGTTTTAATATCCAGACTGTCATTTAATTTTTGAAATCCGGAATAGCCGGGGTTAGCTAACGGCGTGGTGGTGGCATAGTAGAGATTAACCTTGGTGTTGGCGGGGCAGTTGCAAGCCATCTTGTAGCTGCCGCCAGAGGTGGTGCCGGAGGTCAGATCTATTAAAGTCCCGGCGACGTTTTGCTCTTTTGTCCAGTCATTGGCAAAGCTGGTAGTAAAATTAGCAGGCCCGCCCACGGCTTCGCAGCCGCCCTCCTCTGCGCGCGCCGGTGCTGCGGCAAACAGGGCGAGAGCAATGCCGCCGGTTAAAAGATAAATCGCGTTTTTCATGGTGTCATGTTCCTTAGCGGCATGTTGTCGTGGCCCGAATAACGGAGGCTGTGCGCTGGCCGTTAGCGGGCAGGCTAAACGTAAATCGGCACTGCTGATGCTCTTCATTGCCCCAGCGCACGTTCCAGGCCTGCGGCCGTTCGTTGACGCCGGTGAGATAAAGCACGCCGCCTTCATCAACAATGCTCTGCTGCTGCTGGCTTTCGCTGCTGGCCATCGCGCCAAACGGCAGCGGTTTACCGTTTCTGTCGGTCAGCGTCAGCAGCACGCGCTGGCCAATTTTGGCGCTAAACTGCGCGGTCACAGCCGCTCCCTGACTCGGAACCACCAGCTTCATGGTCTGGGTGACGTCGACGTCGTCAGGCATCATGGTGGTATCCAGATAGATACGGTTCTCCTGATAAGAGGTCAGGTAGGGGATCACGGCATAGCCGAAGTAGTCGGTAGCGATTCCGGGATAGTTTTTGACGCGTATACCAGAGGCGCCATCGGCATCAATCAGCGCAAAGGCGTTACCCAGCGGCTGCGACAAGGTGACGCCGTGGCTGTGCGCCACGATGCCGCCGGCCAGGCCATAGCTCATCTGGCGGTTATCGGAACTGTAATCGTAACCGGCGTTGACGGTGCCGTAGGCGGAACGATAGCTGCCGTAGAGGCTGCTGCCGTTGCTGTCGTTATTCTCGCTCTGACGCTGTTTCAGGCTGTAGCTCAGACGGCTATCTTCCAGTAGGGAGCCGTTGATTCCGACTTCATGCTGGGTCGCTTGATCCTTCTGGCTGGTGATCCGCCAGTTGGCGTTAGCGTGCGGCAGCCAGCGGTCCAGCGGTACGCTGAGGCTGATGGACAGCGAACGATCGCTGTCGCGATCGGCATAATCGGTAAACTGGCCGCTGACGTTATAGCTGACACCCCACAGGTTGCCGCTAAGGCCAATCGACAGGTTTTTGTCCTTCTGCCCTTTGTCCCAGTATTCCTGCTGCGAACCGGAAGCGTAAAAACTGACGCCGGTAAACAGATTCTGATTAATGCTGAACTGGATTTCGCTGCTCTGCCGATCGCCGGCGTCGATATCCCGCTGGTTGGCATCTGAGAACGTGAAGTAGCCAGTGCTGGTATAGCGGTAATAGCCCAGCGATAGATTGGTGCCGGTCTCTGGAATATCTTTAATGTACTGGGTGCGCCAGCTGTAGCCGGAATCGCTGTCGCCGTTATCAAAGCGGGTATCCGCCCGGCCAATATCCATCGACAGGGCGCCAAACTCTCCCAGCGTACCGCCGATACCCAGAGTTAACGCCTGGTAATCCTCGGAGCCCGTCAGGCCGCCGTAAAGCGTAAAGGTGTTACTCAGGCCGTAAATCCCCGTAGTTTCAATGAACTCCGGTTCTTTACTGTCCTCCGAGCCTGCCGCCCGAAAGCGCCCGGCGGTGACGCTATATTTGAGGTGCCCCGGCCGCTGCATCATTGGCAGGGAGGAGAAAGGCTGTACAAAATGGCGCGTGGTACCGTCAGCCTCTTCAATCGTCACGTCTAAATCGCCGCTGAATGAGGAGGGGTACAGATCGTTGATCTCGAAAGCGCCGGCAGGCACGGTGCTCTGGTAAATGGTGTAACCGTTCTGACGAACCGTCACGATAGCGCTGGAGTTAGCGATCCCGCGGATCGTCGGCGCAAAGCCGCGCTGGCTGTTAGGCAGCATGCTGTCATCGGAATAGAGCCGCGCGCCGGTAAACTGATAGCTGGAGAACACGCTGCCGTCAGTCGCGCTTTCGCCCATCACCAGCTGCGATTTGAGGCTTTTGATATCCCGCTGCATCCAGGTATTAATGCTGTCCCACTGCGAAGTGTCGCTGTTGTGCGTCCAGGTCGAGTAGTTGCGCAGCCGCCACGGGCCGAGGTTGGCGCCGTTCTGCATGTTCAGATACTGGCGCCTGCTGCGCTCGCCGCCGTCGTAGCGGCTCTCTGAACCGGTAAAGTTATAGTTGGTGAACAGCACCGGGATGCCATTGTCCCAGCGGGAGGGGTCAACATAGCCTCTGGCATCGCGGTAGAGCATAATTTGCGGTACGCTCATGTTCAGCTTACCGTGGTTGAGATCCAGCTCGCTGCTGCTGTTCGGCACCGTTTGCGCGAGGTTGGTGACTTTTGCTGCATCGTCCAGCTTCGCCAGCGCCGGGATCTCATCAACTTTAAAGCCCAGCTCGCGCAGCTGGCCGACGGTAAACTGGGGGATAAGCTGGTGGTTATCTCCGGCGGCAAACGGGATTTTACGCTGCGTCAGCTTCTTATTATTAATATAAATATCAACGATATACTCGCCGGGTAGCTGGGCGCTGTCCTGAGAGAAGGCTGATAGATCTACCGTTTGCAGGCCGCTTTTGTTGGTTTCCAGCAGCGAAGGATCGAAATAAAAGTCATCGGCCTGCGCGACATGACATATCAGGCCGCTGCCGGCCAGCATCATCGGCAAAGCGTGCCTGACCCTGTAAGCAAGGCTTTTAAGCGCCAGCACGTTTTTTTTCCCTGTGGTGTTGCTTTGCATTCCCTGATTGCCCGTATCCGTTATTTATTGTTATTTACGTCTTGCCTGCGTAAGCGTTATTGCAGTACCCGAGTTTCTTTTGCCGTGGTGCCGCCATAGTCATTGATGGCGGCCCACTGCACGGAATTACCCGATGCGGCAGGTAGCGGAATTTGTTTGTGCTCGCCGGGAGCGATATAGTCAACCTGATTGGTTAAATCAGTTTTACCCAATGCGATGCCGGCAAATACCACGTAATAGGCGGATGGGTTATAGATATCTAAGGTATTATTCGTTCGCTTATATTGTATAGATTTCCACGCATCCTGCGGGGCGCCTTTAAGATGCGCCGGGCGATAGAAAAGCTTTATTCTGGTTTTAAATACCAGGGTCAGTGCGTTGGTTTTACCTGCTTCACTTTTCGATTGGGCCGGAATAGCCCGCACGTTAACGTAAAACAGCGACTCTTTATCTTCCGGCATATTGCCTTCGGTTTTAATAATGCGTAATGAGGAGTCGTCGCCGGCATTCAGGCGAAACAGCGGCGGGGTCATAATAAACGGCCCGCGGATTGTTCCTTGCGGATTATCAATCCATGATTGCAATAAATAGGGCATTTTGCTGCTGTGATTGGCAACGGGCAGGGCGGCCTCTTTTTTACTGGCGTCGTAAATCACCCGCGTGGTTTGCAGAACGATCCCGCCGGCCAGGCTTTGGCTGACCCATCCTCCAAGCAACAAGGCCAATGCTACCAGGGTTTTCCCTTTCATCCTGCGGCTCCAATAAAAAGTTTTACCCACCATATGGTGGGTAAAAGCACAACGTGAGAATTAACGATAATCGATGGTAACGTCGACGGAAGCGTTGGCTTCCCCGGCGGTGATGGCCGTGGATTCGACGGTAGAGACGTAGTAAGCCTGCAGATTGACGTCCGTTTGTTCACCCGTAATATCAAAAGTGACCGGGGTGTCGTTCAGTTTATTGAGCGCCAGCTGGGCTCCGTCGGAAGCGCGGTCGATGCGGATACCGACGCCGGTCGCCGGCGTGCCTGAACCGCTTACCGCGACCAGATCGTTATTTGCGCCCGTGGTGCCGCTACGCGGCTCCAGCCAGAGCTGAAAGGCCTTGCTGGTGGTACCGTCAACGTGTTTCCAGGCTTCGGTCGGGCAGTCTTTCAACGGAATGGTGAACGGGGTAGTCGGTGATTTGTCGCCTACGGTTTTAAACTGGGTATTAGAGTAATGGCCCAGTTCAACATTTACCGTATCGCCGTTAGCGAATTCACAGGTAGAGGTGGTGATTTCACCCGTGAATTCAATAGTACCATCGCTTGCCCAGGCGCTGCCTGCAGCCATTGCCAGTAATCCAACTGCAACGGACTTTGCAATTACATTCATTTTTTACCTCATCCATGTATTTTTTTTGGAAAACATCTTTTATGGTGATTAAGCTTTTTTCATAAATCATCACAACGAAGATTATATTGAACTTTTTATGAATTCATATTGGATGAGGTGGGTTTTAGGATTGTATTTATGGTGATTCGCTGTAAAGTTAAATGTGCTTAATTTACGTTTAAATAAAAGTTTTCAGGAATGGGTTTATGAACTGATTTTATTAAAAATGAATTCATGAACGTACCGGTTAGCAAGCTATTTTTATAGATTTTGTTTTTATAATATTAATCAAGTGACAAAAGGCAGATGTTTAATATCTGCCGGGTTGTCTAGACGATTTGTAACTCAATGGGTGTGTTTTTTAACTCAGCGAGATATTCCCCGCTAATCCCGTCATCGGTAATCACGCAGTTTATTTTCTCCATCGGCAGAACCTGGTTGAAGCCGCGACGATTAAATTTGCTGGCATCCAGCACGGCAACGACCTTATGCGCAGCGGCGGCCATGACGCCGCTGATGGAGTAGCCTTCATTGAAGGTCGTGATGCCGTTGGTGGTGTCGATACCGTCCGCGCCGACGAACATGAGATCGGCGCTGATGCCCTGAAGCGAGCGTTCAGCGATGGTGCCGTGCATCGAGTGTGTTTTGTGGCGCACGGTGCCACCGCACACCACCAGGGTGATATCTTTATTTTCTGAAAGCGTAAACGCTGCGGGTAAGCTATTGGTGATCACCGTAATATTGGTCATACGTACCAGCGCCTCGGCAATCAGCAGGGTGGTGCTGCCGCTATCCAGGATCACCGTCATGCCTTCGCTAATCATTGCCGCCGCGGCCTGGGCTATTCGCTTTTTCGGGTCGCTGGCCAGTTGATAACGCTCTTCCAGCACCACTTCCTGGCTATCTCCTTCGGTTAAATTGCTGCCGGGTCTCGCGGCGCCGCCGTGAAAGCGGGTGAGTAATCCCTTTTCCTCCAGCAAGCGGAGATCGGCCCGGATAGTCACTTCGGAGATGCCAAAGAGATTCGAAAGGTCCAGCACCAATACGCTACCCTGCGTATTGACCATTTCGACAATTTTGTTCCTTCGCTCGAATGAGTTCATATTAATTTGCCTGATAATTAACTGATCTTAGTGTAATCGAAGGGTAATGAAAGTTGAACGATAATTTTCGAAAGGTTATGTGAGCCAGCGCAGATTGCTGGCTCAGGCGGTCAGGAGAGTTTAAGCAGGATTTTCCCCTGCATCGGCGCGCCGTTGAGCGCCTGGACTTCGCGGGCAAAGCTTTCGGCATCGCCGATGTGGGCGATAAGCGGGGCAAGCTGAATGCGTTTTTCCGTCAGCAGCCGAGCCGCCGTTTGCCACTCTTCTCCCGGCCACGGACCGGAGTAATTCATCCAGCTACCAACGATAGTCAGCTCTTTACGGAGAATCTGGCCAAAGGTGGCGGAAGGCAGCGTCAAATCATGGTGCAACGTGCCCACCAGCGCCAGCTGCGCACGCGGTCCGGCGACCTCAATGCCCAGCGCCACGGTTTGCGGCGTGCCGGCGGTTTCCAGCACCAGCTGGTCGAATTGAATCTCTTCCAGCGCCGTTTGAATCTGTTTGCCGCTCATCTCCTTACTGTTAAAGACATGCGTTGCGCCGAGCGTTTTTGCCAGCTCCAGCTTCTGCGGGTTGATATCAATAGCCGTAATACTTTTGGCGCCCAGTTCGCGGGCGCACTGCAGCGCCAGCAGGCCAATCGTGCCTGCGCCAATAATAATCACGTTTTTCCCTTCGCAGCCCTGCGCCAGATGAAAGGCGTGCAGACCGACGGTAATC
Organism: Klebsiella sp. GW_Kp181; assembly: GCF_040062315.1. NCBI lineage: Bacteria > Pseudomonadati > Pseudomonadota > Gammaproteobacteria > Enterobacterales > Enterobacteriaceae > Klebsiella > Klebsiella sp. GW_Kp181. The sequence goes on along the minus strand of NZ_JBEAFR010000075.1, from coordinate 68,743 downwards.
GGTTCAATAAACGCGCCGTCATCAATCGGCATCTGATCCGGCAGACGGAACAGGTTGGCGCGTTTAACCACCACGTACTGCGCATTTCCGCCTTCGCTGCGCGAACCGACAAACTGATACTGCTTGCAGAGAGAGAAATATTCGCGCTGACATTGGGGACAACTAAAGCAGGGGAGCAGAGGCACGCAGGCTACCGCGTCACCCGGTTGCAGGTCGGTCACTGCTGAGCCGTAAGATTCAACATAACCGCTGAACTCGTGACCCAGGGTGATGGGATAGTAGTGGGCGCCTTTGGCGAAGATGCGCGGAATATCAGAACCGCACAATCCAGAGCTGACGACTTTGACCAGGACATCGTTTTCCGTTTGTAGGGCCGGTATCGGGCGTTCTTCAACGCGCACTGTCCCCTCAGCATGGATAACCACTGATTGCATAATATTCTCCAGAAATGTCCGGGGGAGCGAATGCTCCCCCTTGAGATTAAGAAACGCTCGGGCTTTGCTGCGCGGCGGTTGCTTTCTCTGCGGCGGCGAAGCTGCGCGCCCGACGCCACGTCAACAGCACGCCGGCGACATAGATGACGCCGATAACCACAAAACCCACCACGTTTTGCCAGGTGAAGAGCTGAATGAGCAGCCAGGTAACCGGTGAACCGCCCTGGTCCATAGAGGCCACAAGGCCGCCTGTCTTCAGAGCCCCGGCGTTAGCCGCCAGCTGGGTATGCAGGCCGATGGTCTGTGTCGCAATCCATAGCGTGATCCCCATCAGTATGATCCCGGAAATCAGCGTGCGGAACAGGTTGCCCTGGTGTACCGCCACCGCCATGGCGACGAAGAATCCAATGGTCGCGAGATCGCCGAACGGCAGGACCTGGTTGCCCGGCACCACAACCGCGATCAGAATAGTGAGCGGAATAAAGATCAGGCTGGCCGATACGACCGAGGTATGACCAAGCAGTAGCGCCGGATCGAGACCAATCAGGAAATCCTGGCCGCCAAACTTCGCCTGCAGACGTTTACGCGCCTGTTTGGCAATCGGGTTCAGGCCATCCATGATAGGTTTGATAACGCGCGGCATCAGCAGCATGACGGCCGCGGTTTTGACCGCCAGCTGGAGAATTCCCTTCAGGTCGTAGCCCGCCAGCGCGCCGATGACCAGACCCATCACAAAACCGACGGTGACCGGTTCGCCAAACGGACCGAAGCGTTTCTGAATGTCGTCAGCGCTGAAGTGAATGCGGTTCAGGCCGGGGATTTTTTCGATAATCGTATCGACCAGCACCGCTATCGGCCCTAAATAAGCCGAGCTACCGTGCGGTATGGCGATACCATCAAGGCCGAAAAAGTCGCGGGTATCCTTCGCAAACCAGTCGCCGAGCTTGTAAACGAAAGCTGCATGCACCACTACGCCAAGAATACCAATCCAGTAAGAACCGGTCGCGATATGCAGCATGGCGCCGGTAAAGGTCATATGCCAGATGTTCCAGATATCGACGTTCACGACGCGAGTCATCCGGGTGACCAGCATGAAAATGTTGACTGCGATAGCGATAGGAATCGCCACCAGCGCGATTTGCGACGCCCAGGTCATCGGTGACGACCCCGGCCAGCCAATATCAATCACGTGCAGGTTAATCTGGAAATGCTCAGCCATCGCTTTTGCCGCCGGGCCGATAGAGTCGAGCATCAGGCCGATAACCAGGCCGATACCGACAAAGCCAATGCCGATATGCAGGCCAGATTTAAAACAATCCCCGAGCTTCATCCCCAGTATTTTGGAGAAGATAATGATCACGATAGGCAGCATCACCGTCGGACCAAGATCGAGGATATAACGCATGATTTCGCTAAACATGGGCGTTACTCCGTCAGGATGTTCAGGATTTTTTGCTGCAGCTCTTCAATGCCTACGCCGGATATGAAAGGCATACCGTGAACCACCGGAATGTCGCCAAAGGTTCTGTCAACCCGGGCGGTGGTGCAAATGAGGTGTGCGCCGTCCATATAGGTTTCGATTTCATTCACCCGGCACTGCACCAGGTCCAGCTCGATGCTGTGGTCCGCGCACAGATCTTTGATCTCTTCTGCGGCCATGGTCGAGGTGGCGACAGCGCCGCCACAGGCGACGATTACTTTGCGTTTCATAGGGTACCCCTTTTATTATCAGTGTTTTATAAAGCCTGAGCGCTCGGCTCTGACTCAAGGATAGAGCGCCGAAACAGCTCGGGCAGCTGCTCCTGCGGGGCAGCGAGCAATGCTTCAAGCGTGGTCGGGTTCTGTAGCTCACTAAATAACCGGCGCAGCAGCTGTAGCTGTGCAGTCGGATTTTCTACAATCAGCGCGATGATTAACGAAACGTCGATTTCGCCGTCGTCGTCAGCACGCTGAAAAGGGACCGGATTGTCCGGGCGAATCAGGTAGATAGCCGGAGACTTCGCATGTACCGCCTCGCAGTGGGGAATCGCGACCGCATGCTGCTCCAGCGCAATACCGGTTGGGAAAGTCGCTTCTCGTTCGAGCAGCGCCAGCGGATAGCTATCGTGCACGACGCCGCGCGCCAGCATCTCTTCGCCAATGTGTTCCAGCGCCTGCTGGCTGGAACGAAAATGAATGCCGGTACGAACAAACAATTGACTCATAAATCCTCTTTAACTTCAGGCGATTTCAGATGAACAGCCGTAACGGTAGGCACGCAGCACATCCTGAATTTTGTCGAGGATGAGGTCGTGCGGCACGGCGGCGAGTTCGTTTAACGACAGTCGTTCAAACTGCACGGGCATATACTGGCTGATAAGGCCCAAAGGCAGCTTAGTTTCGGTCAGGTTTGCCATTAACTTTTCCACGCTCTGGCGAATACGCGGATGCGGCCAGTAGTAGCGAATGCGATCGGACAGGCTGAAGTGAATATCCACCATTGCCTGGCTCCAGGTCGGACGATAGTACTTCTGCCAGTAGCCCGGTTCGTTAAGCATCACTTCATCAATCACTTCCATTACGCGGCTGCGGGACTCCGGAGCGACCAGTTCATTCTCCATTTGCGCGAGAGCAAAGATGGCTTCACGCAGCGCGAAGGTCAGCGCCGGACCTACTTTCAGGATGGCGTAATGGTCACGTACCAGCGCCCGGTAGGCCTGACGGGACTGGTAGTCAGTCGAGTGCGCTTCGTAGACCATGGGCGTGCTTTCGATCCACGCGGAGAGTGCTTTGGCTGCCTCCGGTTGGTAATGAATAATTTGCGTATGGTCGAACTCAACGCCGGGCTGCACCACGATAGCGATGACGCGATCCAGCGCGGCGTTCAGCCCCAGATTACGAAAGGCGGCTTCATGGGTTTCCAGCGTTGCCGCCGCATCCTGAGCGCGGGTCACGTGGACGCTGCCGATGGTGCTGGCTTCGCCGCCGGGAACCGGAACTTCGGTGCCGATGACGTAGGTCAGATGGCGTTTCTGCTCGTCGGTTGCGGTCTCTTCCGCAGCCTGGCACAGGCGAGCGGCGCGTTCGGCGACGACGGCCGGGTTCAGCGGCACCGGATCATCTGCACAGGACATTGAAGCATCGAGATGGATTTTGCTGAATCCTGCGGCGACGTAGGCTTTAATCAGATCGACTGATTTTTCCATCGCTTCAGCGGCGGGTTCGCCCTGCCAGCAGTTGGGGCCGAGATGGTCGCCGCCGAGGATGATGCGTTCTGACGGGAAACCGACTTCGCGGGCGATTTTATTTACGAAATCACGGAAGTCCGCAGGCTGCATTCCGGTGTAGCCGCCAAACTGGTTAACCTGGTTAGAGGTGGCCTCGATGAGGACCTTATTGTTGGTATGCAGATCGAAACGTAGCGCGGCTTCGATGACCAACGGGTGTGCGGAACAAACTGAGCAGATGCCGATGTGTTCGCCAGCTTTGTGGCGGGAAATAATATCTTTCATTTCAAACCTCCGTTTTCTTTCGAATATATTCGTTATGTTTTGTTTTGCTCGCAAACTCCTTTGTTTTGATTTGTGATCAATCTCGAAAAAAAGAAAGGTAAAACGTAATGTTGCGAAAGTTAGAGATAAAAAAACGCTCTGGCGATGACGGCAGAGCGTTTTTAATTGTTTGAAATTTAACTAAATAATCGAGACAGCCAGCTCCGTTTAGGTTTTTCTACGGGCGGAACGGCACGCTGCGGCTGAGCGGCGATTTCGCCTAATCCGGCATTAAAGGCCGCGCCGATAGCCTCCAGCGCCTGATGAGCATCCTCTCCGCTGGCCATAAAGTGCAGCCGATGGCCCTGTTTTGCACCGAGAGAGACAACCCGCATCAGATTTTTGGCGTCAACAATGGCGGAACGCGTGTCGAGATTTTCCACCCGGATTTGCGATTGCCACTGCTTCACCGCTTTCACCAGTACCGCGCTTGGTCTCGCGTGCAGTCCGTGGGGATTGCGCAGGGTAAAGGTCGCCTCTTCGTCGAACATCGGGGGCGGTTCCGTCTCTTCTCCTCCGGCCGGGAAGATATTGCCGGCCAGTATCTCCAGCACCGCCTGTGGGCTCTCAGCGCGCGAAAGCGCTGCCGGCACGCGCTCATCGCTCAGGGCGTGGGTAAGCTGGCGGAGAATATCAAGGTGTTCGTTATCCTGGGCGGCGATGCCCACAATCAGATAAGCCGTTTGTTCTTCTCCCCAATCCACACCCTGCGGGCAGGCCAGTACTTTGACACCGGTTTTCAGTACCGCATCGCGGCTCTGCGGCGTGCCGTGAGGGATCGCGATACCGTTGCCGAGGTAAGTGCTGATTTGTTCTTCACGGTCGCGCATGCCGCTCAGATAAGCGGGCGTGGTATGCCCGGCTTCGGTTAATTTGCCAATGACGCGTTGCAGCGCTTCATCTTTCGTTTTGATCGCGCGATCGAAATGGATATCTGCGCAAGTCAGTTGCATACATAGCTCCTTATTTAATAGCGCCGGCCAGCGATGTTGCTTCCAGGGCCCGCTTTTGCCACAGCCTCCAGCATCCCAGCATGACCGCGCCGCAGGCGGAACCGGCGAGAATGCACAGCACCCACATCAGTGGTTTGCTCACCAGCGGCAGGATCAGGAAGCCGCCGTGCGGAGCGGGAACCTGAATATGCAGGCTGTAGCTAAGAACCGCAGAGATGGAAGAGGCGATCATCATCATGGGGATAACGCGTAAAGGATCTTTCGCGGCGAACGGAATAGCGCCTTCAGTAATATGGGTGCAGCCGAGAATATAGTTGACCATCCCGGCGGCGCGCTCTTCTTCGCTGAACCCTTTCGGGAAGAAGGTCGTTGCCAGAGCGATAACCAGCGGCGGTGTGATGCAGGCGGCGGAAACCCCGGCCATAAAGAAGTAGTTGCCCTGGCCAAGCAGCAGCGTACCGGTGACGTAGGCGGCTTTATTCACCGGGCCGCCGAAGTCGAAGGAGCACATCGCGCCGACCACAATACCTAACAGAATCGGGTTTGCTTCCTGTAATGAACTTAGCCAGTTCATCATCGCGTTATTGATGGCGGCGACGGGTTGACCGAGGAGGACCATCATTACGCCAATCACCAGCACGCCGATGAGCGGCATAATGAATATCGATTTGAGCCCTTCATACTGTCGCGGCAGGCCGTTGAGCATATTGCGGATCAGCAGCATAAAATAACCGGCGGCAAAACCGGCGATAATTCCGCCGAGAAAGCCTGCGCCGGTCGCATTGGCCAGTAAGCCACCGACGAAGCCCGCGACCATACCGGGACGCCCGGAAATAGACCAGGCAATATAAGCGGTGAAAATCGGCACCATGATTGAGAAGGCTTGTTGGCCCACTTTCATTAGCGTTGCGGCGATCGCGTTATATTGCGGCGAGTTTGGATCGGCGGAGTAGATGCCCCACAGGAAGGAGATGGCAATCAAAATCCCTCCCGCTACGACAAACGGCAGCATGTTGGACACGCCGCTCATCAGGTGCTTATAAACCTGACGGCCGAAAGACTCTTGCTCGTATTTCTCCGTTGACTCGGAGGAAGCAGAAATTCCCTGGCGACGCGCCGCCTGACCGCCGATCACTTTATTAATTAAATCGGCCGGATGGTGAATGGCTTCTTTAACCGGAACCTCAATGACCGGCAGGCCATTAAATCGCTCGGCGTTCACGTCTTTATCGGCGGCGATAATCACGCCATAAATATCTTTTAAGTCCGCGGGGGTAATCGCGTTTTCAACGCCGGAAGCGCCGTTGGTTTCCACTTTAATATCGACATTTAATTTCTTTGCTGCGGTTTTTAAGGCCTCTTCAGCCATAAAAGTATGTGCAATACCCGTAGGGCAGCCGGTAACTGCAATGATTTTTTTCATAATCGGACCTTTATAATTGGACGACCTGAATTTGTTGTAATAATTCTTCTGTGCGTTGTAATTTGCCTAACCCGGCGGAAGCGGCGACATCGGCGCCGGTCGCGCTGGCTAATGCCAGAGCGTGAGTGACATCTTCTTTGTTAAGCCATTTACTGAGAAAAGCACCCAGTGCGGCGTCACCAGCGCAGGCGGAGCTGACCAGTTCAATTTTCGGTGCGGAGCAAAACCACACGCCTTCGCCGTTGGAAAAGTAGAGACCCTCGGCTCCCATCGTCAGCAGCACGTTGCGAGCGCCCAGTTGATGCAGCGTGCGCATGGCCTCACGCACCTGCTGGCGGCTACTGACGTCAAGACCGAAGATTTCCCGCAGCTCGTCATCGTTGGGTTTAATCAACAATGGCCGTAATTCCAGCAGCTGGCGCAGTACCGGATGGCTGATATCGAGAATAACTTCACAGCCTTTCTGCTGGCATAATTCAATGATTTCAGCATAAAATCGGCTTTCAATTCCCGGCGGCAGGCTGCCGCTGATCGCTAAATAATCTCCGGAAGTGACGCATTGCAGATGATGAATAACCTGTTGTTTGCACTCATCATCAATTTTTGCTCCGGGATTAACGAGCTTATATTCCTCAGCTCCGTCATTAATAAAAATATTAATTCGGGTTGGCTCAGAGACCCATGCCGGCGTCACTTTAATGTTTTTCTGACGTAACTCTTCCACAATATAACGGCCAGTGAAACCACCGAAAATGCCCATAATGTGAGTGGGCTGCTGATAGTGATTTAATATCAGCGAAACGTTCACTCCTTTGCCATTCGGGCAATATTCCGTGTGCCGGGTTCGGTTCACTGCCGACGGCTTCAGCGGATCGCAAAAGATATTCATATCGATTGCAGTATTGAGTGTCAGGGTATGGATCACGACGTTGCTCCTTCGATCCGAAAATTACAGTTGTCCTTCACAGCCGCAAACGTGAATGACTTTGCGTACGATATCCTTCATCGCCGCTTTGGCCGGTTTCATATAATGACGCGGATCGTTAGCGTCTGGATTTTCCTCGAAATAGTGCTTCAGGGCATCGGAGAAGGCGATTTTCAGCTCGGTGGCGACGTTGACCTTGCACACGCCCAACGAGATTGCCCGGCGGATATCGCTATCGGCCAGACCCGATGCGCCATGAAGAACCAGAGGAACCTCAACGCGATCGCGAATGGCGGCGAGGCGGTCAAAATCGAGCTTGGGTTCTGCAGCGTACATGCCGTGGGCAGTACCGATAGCGACCGCCAGCGAGTCGATACCGGTGCGGGCGACAAATTCACGCGCCTGTTCCGGGTTGGTATACAGCGCATCTTTTGCATCGACCACGAGATCATCTTCCACACCGCCCAGGCGACCAAGCTCGGCTTCGACGCTGGCATCATAACGGTGGCTCAGTTCAACCACGCTCTTGACTAACGCGACGTTTTCTTCAAAAGGTGCGTGTGAACCGTCGATCATGACCGAGCGGATACCGGCCTGTACTTTACGTGTGATATCGGCCAGATCTTCATGGTGATCGAGGTGGACCGCTAAAGGGAGATCCCAGATCTTAGCCAGATCGCGAGCGATCGCCACCACGTTACCGGTTCCTGCATAGCTATAAGTTCCCGGGGTGCCGGCAAGGATCAGCGGAGAACGCAGCTCGGCCGCCGTCTCTACCACCACCTGCATCGTTTCCAGGTTGTGGATATTAAAGGCCGGAACAGCGTATCCAAGCCGCTGAGCTTTCAACAGCATGTTTTTACTCGAGATAATGTACATTCTTGCTCCTTAACTTTCATTTTGTAAGTTTGTTTGTTGCTTATGCCTTCGTTTTGAAAGTAATGTAGCGATCGCTGCGCTTTGTTGTTGTGATCAATCGCACACTACTGTGATGTTATTTTAAAAATGAAAGTTATATGCTCTTGTTTGTTTTCTTTTTTAAAAGTATCTTAAAAAGCATGATTAAACATAACCTACTGAATTAAATAATTTTAATTCGTCATTCAATGCTTGAAGAAGGCCTGGCGTTTGACAATGCAGCGGGGAAATTTAAAAATGAAAGTTATTCTGGGAGAAAATAAGAAGGCACAACACTGTGGCAAAACCGTCTACAAGTCTGCTGAAAAGGCGCCTGGACATCGCGGAGATCGTGCGCAAAAACGGAGAGATCAAAGTTGACGATCTGGCTGAAATGCTGGCTGTATCTGGGGTAACGATCCGTAATGACCTGAACTACCTTGAACAGCAGGGCTACCTTAAGCGCTCGTTTGGCGGCGCAATTTACACTTCCCAGGCCGGGACTCCGATCGCCCTGGCTCCGGAGGCCCCGGTAGTAACGGATAAAGCCCTGGAGACCGAAATGGCTCGCCAGATCGCCGCGCAAATCGAAGATAGCGAAACGCTCTTTCTGGGGCAGGGGTCGATCTTACGCAAAGTGATCCCGTTTCTTGCTGGCTATGACGAGCTTTGTCTGCTGTTAAACGACCTGGCGCATGTGCCGCTGGCGCAGGAGTTTCTGAATGGGGAAACCGTGCTGCTCGGCGGCGTACTCGGGAGCAGCGGCAAAATAGTCGAAGGCGATCTGGCGCTGAACGCGCTGGGTCAATATCGCCCCTCACGAGCGCTGATCGCTGTCGACCACATTGCGGAAGATGGCACCTTGAGCGTCAGACAGGAAGCCAGCGCTCGCCTGCTGAGCGAAGCGGTGGCGCAAAGTGAGAGGGTGATTGCGGTCGTTGCGCATCGTCCGGTGTATGGCGATAAGCGCTACGCGATTGGCGACTTGCAGCAAATTAGCGGCATCGTGACGCCGCAGGTGGTCGCCGCGGAGTATCACGCCCGCCTTCTCGCCGCTGGCATGACTAACAGCTATACCAACAACGAGTGCCTGACATGGCTCAACCCTGCTTTGCAGAAGGCAAAGTAAAGGAGCGATGATGAATGTGACCATTTGCACCATCGGCGAACTACTGGTGGAGTTTCTGGCAAAAGAAGAGAACCAGGGTTTTTCTCGCCCGGGTGAATTTTGGGGGCCATATCCCAGCGGCGCCCCGGCAATTTTCGCCGATCAGGTGGCAAAGCTGGGGCTGGGCTCGGTGCTTTTCAGCTGTGTCGGCAACGATGCGTTTGGTGAAATGAATATCGCGCGGCTGGAAAGCGACGGCGTAAACGTTAATGGGATCGCCATACTGCAAAAGGCGACCACCGGCAGCGCTTTCGTGAGCTACCGTAGCCAGGCGCAGCGCGATTTTATTTTTAATATGCCGAACAGCGCCTGTGGTTTGCTAACCGCTGACCATATTGACGACCGTCTGCTTAACCAGTGCAATCATTTTCACATTATGGGCTCTTCGCTGTTTTCGTTTCGCATGATCGACGCGATGCGTAAAGCGATTGAAAATATTAAAGCGCGCAACGGCACGGTTTCGTTCGATCCGAATATCCGCAAAGAGATGCTCAACATCCCTGAAATGTCGCAGGCTTTTGAATATATCCTTGATTACACAGATATCTTTTTGCCCAGCGATGGCGAACTGGATTACTTTGGCCTCAACCCTGGGCGCAATGAGCAGGTGCTGGTGGATAAGCTTTTAAAACGCGGCGTTAAGCACGTGGTAATTAAACGCGGCCCGCGCGGAGCGAGCTATTACAGCGCCAGAGAAACGCATCATGCTGCCGGTTTTCATGTCCCGGTTGTCGATCCGACGGGGGCCGGCGACTGCTTTGGCGCCACCTTTGTCAGCCTTTTCCTGTCCGGCGCATCGCCGCAGGAGGCGCTGAGATGGGCCAACGCCAGCGGCTCTCTGGCGATTGCCCGGCGTGGGCCGATGGAAGGGACTTCCACGAAAGCGCAGATAGAGGGGTTTCTCAACGCGCATCAATAACAGAGGTATCCCGCCCGAAGCATCACGAGCGGGATAAGTTGCTGAGTCGATCAGGTCACCGGCGCCGGGTTAAACACCGCCAGTTGATTGTGCAGGCCCCACTGATCTGAGAAAGTCTTCTTGCGGCCGCTGGCGACATCAAGAATAAATTCAAACAGCTTCAGCCCTACCTCTTCGATGGTTTCTTCGCCGGTGGCGATGGTTCCCGCATTGATATCCATTAGGTCATACCAGCGGTTTGCCAGCTCGGTACGCGTCGCCATTTTAATCACCGGTACGGCGACCAGGCCATACGGCGTACCGCGACCGGTAGTAAAGACCTGCACCGTGATCCCGGAGGCCACCTGCTGAGTACCGCAGACGAAGTCGCTCGCCGGCGTCGCGGCGTAAATCAAACCGCGTTTGGTCGGGCGCTGCCCCGGAGAGAGCACTTCGGCAATTGCGCTCTTTCCGGATTTAGCGATAGAACCCAGCGCCTTTTCTACAACGTTGGCCAGACCGCCTTTTTTATTGCCCGGGGAGGGGTTGGCGCTGCGGTCGGTTTTACCCATATCAAGATAGTTATCGTACCAGGCCATCTCCTCCAGCAGGCGTCTGCCGACTTCTTCGTTGATGGCGCGCGGCGTCAGCAGATGAATCGCATCGCGTACTTCGGTGACTTCGGAAAACATGACGGTCGCCCCGCAGCGCACCAGCAGATCGGAGGCATAGCCCACCGCCGGGTTGGCGGTCACGCCAGAAAACGCATCGCTGCCGCCGCACTGCATACCGACCACCAGTTCGGAGGCAGGGCAGGTTTCGCGCTGGCGCTGGTTCAGCTTCTCCAGATGGCGCTCGGCGACCTGCAGAATGTCATCCACCATTGATTTAAAACCGACGTGCTTCTCATCCTGCAGGCTGACGATGCTGGCGCTATCTACGGGAATGCTTTTTACATCGTCGGTGCCTTCCAGCAGGCGCTCCGGCTGCAGTTTCTCGCAGCCAAGGCCAATCACCATCACTTCGCCGCCGAAGTTTGGATTGAGGGCCAGGTTATGAATGGTGCGGATGGGAACGACCGCTGCCGGAGCGTTAATCGCCACACCGCAGCCATAAAGATGGTTCAGACCCACGACGCCATCGACGTTGGGATACTTCGGCAGCAGATCGCGTTCGATAATTTTCACTACGTAATCGACGACTCCCGCCACGCAGTGCACGCTGGTGCTAATACCGAGCAGATTTTTGGTGCCAACGCTGCCGTCGGCGTTGCGATAGCCTTCGAAGGTATAGCCTTCCAGCGGCGGCAGCGGCGCCGGAACTTTGGTCGCCAGAGGTAAGGTGTGCAGAGGCGGCGCCTTCGGCAGTTCCACCAGCGATTCGTCAATCCAGCTGCCCTGCGGAATATCGCGTACCGCGTAGCCAATCACCTCGCCATAGCGGATGATTTCACCGTGTACAGGAATATCGACCAGCGCGACCTTGTGGCCTTGCGGGATATGCTCAACCAGCGTGAGCCCGTCAGGGAAACGCGTTCCGGCTTTTAAACCTCGATCGTTAACAATAATCGCCACGTTATCCGTTTCGTGCACTTTTATATAAAACGCCGTTGGCGATTCTTGTCTAATTTCAATGTCAGCCATTGTCCAGTATTCTCCAGCAAGGTGCGAATAATAAAATAAAACGTTTATACCCGTCATATTTCAAGCTGCATTTGCGTTGGCTTTCCTCGCTCACCCCAGTCACTTACTTTAGTAAGCGCCAGGGGATTCCCTGCGTTGCCGCCTTCATGCAACTCGAAATATTTAGGGTATATTCAATTTCTGATGCGCAGATTTGTGAAATAAAGAATGTCAGGTGTTTGAATTTGAAAATGTGATCTAAATCACCCATTGCTACGCAAGAGAACCCGCACATGGGGGAAATCGCTGGAACTGTGGTTCAGCGCCCATTGATTATTGCATTTGCACAACATTAGAGATAATTAAACGCCATTTACAGGTTGTATGCACAGTGTTTAACGGTCGCAAGCTGATTATACTGAGTCATGCTTGCAATGCGCCGGATGAGTAAATCGATACCTCCTGATATTGATTTCTGAATAATTAAGAATCACACCAAAATAAATAATGGAAGGTGTGTTGTACCTGAGGAATATGAGATGAGTCTGGATGCAACAATAGAACAGAAAAAAAGTGTGCCAACCCGCTATTTAATTCTGTTAATTATTTTTATTGTCACTGCCGTTAACTATGCCGACCGCGCGACGCTTTCGATCGCCGGTACCGAGGTGGCGAAAGAGCTGCAGCTGAGTGCGGTCTCAATGGGCTATATTTTCTCCGCTTTTGGCTGGGCCTACCTGCTAATGCAAATCCCCGGCGGCTGGCTGCTCGATAAATTTGGATCGAAAAAGGTCTACTCTTACAGCCTGTTCTTCTGGTCGCTGTTCACCTTCCTGCAAGGCTTTGTGGATATGTTTCCGCTGGCGTGGGCGGGCATCTCAATGTTTTTTATGCGCTTTATGCTGGGCTTCTCTGAAGCGCCATCTTTCCCGGCAAACGCCCGTATCGTCGCGGCGTGGTTTCCGACGAAAGAGCGCGGCACCGCATCGGCGATCTTTAACTCCGCGCAGTATTTCTCCCTGGCGCTGTTCTCGCCGCTGCTGGGCTGGCTGACCTTTGCCTGGGGTTGGGAGCATGTCTTCACCGTCATGGGCGTGATTGGCTTTGTGCTGACCGGCCTGTGGATAAAACTGATCCATAATCCCACTGACCATCCGCGCATGACGCAAGAGGAGCTGAAGTTTATCTCCGAGAATGGCGCAGTCGTTGATATGGACCATAAAAAGCCCGGCAGCGCGGCGGCCAGCGGTCCGAAGCTTCACTATATCAAGCAGCTGTTGACCAACCGCATGATGCTGGGCGTATTCTTCGGTCAATATTTTATCAATACCATTACCTGGTTCTTCCTCACCTGGTTTCCGATTTATCTGGTGCAGGAAAAGGGTATGTCGATTCTGAAAGTGGGTCTGGTCGCATCGATTCCGGCGCTGTGCGGTTTTGCCGGCGGCGTGCTGGGCGGCGTGTTCTCTGACTATCTGATTAAACGCGGTTTTTCCATCACCGTGGCGCGTAAGCTGCCGATCGTCCTCGGAATGCTGCTCGCTTCCACCATCATTCTGTGTAACTACACCAATAATACCGCGCTGGTGGTCACCCTGATGGCGCTGGCATTCTTCGGTAAAGGGTTTGGCGCGCTGGGCTGGCCGGTGATTTCCGATACTGCGCCGAAAGAGATTGTTGGCCTGTGCGGCGGCGTATTTAACGTATTTGGTAACGTTGCTTCCATCGTAACCCCGCTGGTTATCGGTTACCTGGTGAGCGAACTGCACTCATTCAACGCAGCGCTGGTCTTTGTTGGATGTTCCGCCCTGATGGCGATGGTTTGCTATCTGTTTGTGGTCGGCGACATCAAACGTATGGAACTGCAGAAATAATTAACGGTTAAGTGACAAGGTATAAGTGATGAATAACGATATCTTCCCGAATAAATTTAAGGCGGCCCTGGCGGCGCATCAGGTTCAGATTGGCTGCTGGTCCGCGCTGGCGAGCCCAATTAGCACCGAAGTTTTAGGCCTGGCCGGTTTCGACTGGCTGGTACTGGACGGCGAACATGCGCCGAACGATATCTCTACCTTTATCCCGCAGCTGATGGCGCTGAAAGGCAGCAACAGCGCGCCGGTCGTTCGCGTACCGACCAACGAACCGGTGATCATTAAACGCCTGCTGGATATCGGTTTTTATAACTTTCTGATCCCGTTTGTAGAAACGGAAGAGCAGGCGATTAACGCCGTTGCCTCAACCCGCTATCCGCCTGAAGGCATTCGCGGCGTATCCGTCTCGCACCGCGCTAATATGTTTGGCACCGTGCCGGATTACTTCGCGCAGTCGAACAAAAATATCACCATTCTCGTGCAAATCGAGAGCCAGCAGGGCGTGGATAACGTTGATGCGATAGCCGCCACGCCTGGCGTGGACGGTATATTTGTCGGCCCAAGCGATTTGGCTGCTGCGCTGGGTCATCTGGGCAATGCTTCCCATCCGGAAGTTCAAAAAGCAATCCAGCACATTTTTGCCAGCGCGAAGAAGCACGGTAAGCCGAGCGGTATTCTGGCGCCGGTTGAAGCCGACGCGCGCCGCTATCTGGAATGGGGCGCGACCTTTGTCGCCGTCGGCAGCGACCTGGGCGTTTTCCGTTCTGCCACGCAGAAGCTGGCTGACTCCTTTAAGAAATAACCACCACCGAAACTAGAGAGATAAAGACATGACAATGAAAGTTGGTTTTATTGGCCTCGGTATCATGGGTAAACCAATGAGTAAAAACCTCCTCAAGGCGGGTTACTCGTTGGTGGTTGCTGATCGTAATCCGGAAGCGATTGCCGAAGTGATTGCCGCAGGCGCAGAAACCGCCGCATCAGCGAAAGCGATTGCCGAGCAGTGCGATGTGATCATCACCATGCTGCCGAACTCCCCGCACGTGAAAGAGGTCGCGCTGGGCGAAGGCGGGATCATTGAAGGCGCGAAGCCGGGCACCGTTTTGATTGATATGAGCTCCATCGCGCCGCTGGCGAGCCGCGAAATCAGCGAAGCGCTGAAAGCGAAGGGCGTCGATATGCTGGATGCCCCGGTCAGCGGCGGCGAACCGAAGGCTATCGACGGTACGCTGTCGGTGATGGTGGGCGGTGATAAAGCGATTTTCGATAAATATTACGATCTGCTGAAAGCGATGGCGGGATCCGTGGTACACACCGGCGAGATCGGCGCGGGCAACGTCACCAAGCTGGCCAACCAGGTGATTGTGGCGCTGAACATTGCGGCGATGTCCGAAGCGCTGACGCTGGCGACTAAAGCGGGCGTGAACCCGGATCTGGTTTATCAGGCCATCCGCGGCGGGCTGGCCGGGAGCACCGTGCTGGATGCCAAAGCGCCTATGGTGATGGATCGTAACTTTAAGCCGGGCTTCCGTATCGATCTGCATATTAAAGATCTGGCAAATGCGCTGGATACTTCTCACGGCGTGGGCGCTCAGCTGCCGCTGACCGCCGCAGTAATGGAGATGATGCAGGCGCTGCGCGCTGATGGTCTGGGTACCGCCGACCATAGCGCACTTGCATGCTACTACGAAAAACTGGCGAAAGTGGAAGTCACTCGCTAACAAGAAGGGCGCGGATGCGCGCCCTGTAATTCTTGCCTTGCGCGGCACTGTCAGGCTACATAACTATGAAAATCGTAATCGCCCCAGACTCTTATAAAGAAAGCCTCTCGGCCACCGAGGTTGCTCAGGCTATAGAAAAAGGTTTTCGGGAAATTTTCCCCGATGCGCTCTACGTGAAGGTTCCTCTCGCTGATGGCGGAGAAGGTACCGTTGAGGCGATGATTGCCGCGACGCAGGGAACCGAGATGAGCGCCTGCGTGACGGGGCCGCTGGGTCTCCCGGTTGATGCCTGCTGGGGGCTTTCCGGTGACGGCAAAACCGCGTTTATCGAAATGGCTGCGGCCAGCGGGCTGGGGCTCGTGCCGCCCGTACAGCGTAACCCGCTATTGACGACATCGCGCGGTACCGGCGAGCTGATTCTGCAGGCGCTGGATCACGGGGCGAAAAATATCATCATTGGCATTGGCGGCAGCGCCACCAACGATGGCGGCGCAGGAATGGTGCAGGCGCTGGGCGCGCGGCTTTGCGATGCCAACGGCGCGGAGATTGGCAACGGCGGCGGTAGTCTGTGTAGCCTCAATTCGATAGATATCTCCGGTCTTGATGCCCGACTGCATGATTGCGCTATTCGGGTCGCCTGCGATGTCACCAATCCGCTGATCGGCGATAGCGGCGCGTCAAGAATTTTTGGCCCGCAGAAAGGGGCTACCGAAGCGATGATCCGCGAGCTGGACAGCAATCTGGCGCACTACGCCGATATTATTAAGGCCGATCTGCATGTCGATGTGAAGCAGGTTGCCGGTGCGGGCGCGGCGGGCGGTATGGGGGCAGCGCTGATGGCGTTTCTGAAGGCTGAATTACGCAGCGGGATTGAAATCGTGACCCAGGCGCTGAACCTGGAAGAGCATATCCTTGATTGTTCGCTGGTGGTGACCGGCGAAGGTCGGCTGGATAGCCAGAGTATTAACGGTAAAGTGCCGGTTGGCGTGGCAAGCGTGGCGAAAAAGTATCATAAGCCGGTGATTGGCATCGCCGGCAGTCTGACCCGGGACGTCGGTGTGGTTCACCAGTATGGGATTGATGCGGTGTTTAGCGTGCTGACCAGCGTAACGACGCTCGAAGAGGCGTTTCGCGGCGCGGCGGACAATATTTATCATGCGTCGCGTAATATTGCGGCGACATTGCAGGTTGGGATGGCGACGGAAGGATGACAACCGTCGGTAAACCCTCTATACTTCGCGCCGAAGCTGACCAGACAGTCGCCGCTTCGTCGTCGTCCTCTTCGGGGGAGACGGGCGGAGGGGAGGAAAGTCCGGGCTCCATAGGGCAGGGTGCCAGGTAACGCCTGGGGGGCGCAAGCCCACGACCAGTGCAACAGAGAGCAAACCGCCGATGGCCCACGCAAGTGGGATCAGGTAAGGGTGAAAGGGTGCGGTAAGAGCGCACCGCGCGTCTGGTAACAGTTCGCGGCACGGTAAACTCCACCCGGAGCAAGGCCAAATAGGGGTTCACAAGGTACGGCCCGTACTGAACCCGGGTAGGCTGCTTGAGCCAGTGAGCGATTGCTGGCCTAGATGAATGACTGTCCACGACAGAACCCGGCTTAACGGTCAGCTTCAACTTTTCAGCAAAACCCCTGCCAGCAATGGCGGGGGTTTTTGCTTCTGGCTTCGGGTTGAAACACGGGCAGATGAATGACTGTCCACGACGCTATACCCGAAAGAAAGCGGCTTAACGGCCAGCTTCCTCATTCAAAGAAAACCCTCGTCAGCAATGGCGGGGGTTTTTGCTTCTGGCTTCGGGTTGAAGCAAAGGCAGATGAATGCCTGTCCACGACGCTATACCCGAAAGAAAACGGCTTAACGGTCAGCTTCCTCATTCAAAGAAAACCCTCGTCAGAAATGGCGGGGGTTTTTGCTTCTGGCTTCGGGTTTGAACAAAGAAAGCGGGCAGTATGTGGGAAACCGGGCTGCCATCAACCGCATCATGACTCATACGGCCATGCATTCTCCTCGCCTGGTTTTATATATTTTAAATAAATGAATTGAATTATAGCATTCGTATTTATTATATATCACTGATTTAACTACATTTATACGTACTATTTCTTACATTTCGTCATTAGCTTCTGAAAAATAATAGACCGCCACATCGACGATAATTAATCAGGATACAACAATGAAATTAATGACCCGCATTGCATTAACAGCCGCTCTCGCCACTGGGTTCTCCATGGCGGCTCAGGCTGCGGATGTTAAGGCTGCACCCGCTCCGGCGCAGGACCCGATTGTCCAGCACTTAAAACTGACTAACGATCAGATAACGAAAATTAAAAGCCTGCATCAGCAGCTGGAAAAAAACGTTCAGCAGATTTCCCAGAAAGATATTAAAGACGGCGTGTTGTTTGAGGTTATTGATTCTGGAAAATGGAACGAAAAGGCGGTCAAAGAGCAGCTGGCGGCATTTAGCCAGGTAGAGCAGCAGGCTCGCTATTATCGCGTGAAGTACTATTTTGATGTGAACCAGGTGCTGACGCCAGAACAGCGTAAGCAGGTACAAAAAGACTTAGCTCAGGAGCTGAGTGAGTAAATCCATCGGCCCCGCGCCCGGGGCCGATATTTGCATCAGGCGACGCTCTCTTCTTCCTGGAGCCGTATCTCCGCTTCCGCGACGATCGCCTCCAGCTCGCTTAACATCTCTTCATAGCCAAAACTCATCGTAGTGACGGTTTCCGATTGCGGCTGTTGCGCCGATAGCGCCACTTTTTTTGTTTTCTTCTTGCCCACTGACATACTCCCTTACTGCCGTTGTTACACTGGTAAATCTATCAGCAAAGCGCGCAGCGGCGTATCAGCAACGAGGGTAATGTTAGCTTCGTCACGAATAAAAGCGCCATCGCCGCAGGTCAGAGCCTGCTTCTCTTCTTCCTGCACCCGCGCATGCACCGTACCGTGAATCGACTGCAGGTAGGCGCGGGGGCCGTGAAGCTGCACGTTAAGCTGCTCGCCTTTCGCCAGGTCGATATGGTGGATCCATACCTGCTGGCGCAGCTGGAGGCTATGCTGGCTGCCGTCCGGCGAAGCCAGCAGCTGCTGCGATCCGGCGGCGATAGCGATTTTTTGCACCAGCGGGTTTTCGTGCTGTGGACAGGCATCCAGCCACAGCTGCATTCGCGTCAGCGAGCGATCTTTACTCAGGTTATGCTCGCTGTAGCTTACGCCAGGCTGAGTTGATATCAGCAGCGCTTCGCCGGCTTTTGCCTGAATATGGTTGCCATCGCTGTCGCGGTATTCCGCTTCACCTTCCAGAATCAGGTTCAGAATGTCGACTTTCGGGTAGGTCCGCGGCTGAAACGACGCGCCGGGCGCCAGAACTTCCTGATTGAGCACGCGCAACGATGCGTAGCCCAGCAATTTGGGGTCGAAGTAGTGGCCAAAGGAAAAGGTGTAGCGGGCCTGCAGCCAGCCGAAGTCTGCTTGACCGCACTGTTTGGCTGTTCGGGTTGTAATCATCTTCTTGACCTCTCTTTACACTAAATCAATGGTAAAGGTATGGACGCTGTATTGTTAGCCAGATATTCTGCCCGGTATATTCAAATTTCCTGAATGAGACTGCGATGGCTAAAGAGAGAGCATTAACGCTGGAAGCATTGCGCGTTATGGATGCAATTGACCGACGCGGAAGCTTTGCGGCGGCGGCCGATGAGCTGGGTCGGGTGCCTTCAGCGCTGAGCTATACCATGCAAAAGCTGGAAGAGGAGCTGGACGTCGTGCTGTTTGACCGTTCAGGTCATCGAACAAAATTCACTAACGTGGGCCGAATGTTGCTGGAGCGCGGGCGCGTACTGCTGGAGGCGGCCGATAAGCTGACGACGGATGCCGAAGCGCTATCGCGCGGTTGGGAAACGCACCTCACTATCGTCACCGAGGCGCTGGTGCCCACCACCGACCTTTTTCCTTTAATTGAAAAGCTGGCGACCAAATCGAATACTCAACTGTCGATTATTACCGAAGTACTGGCCGGGGCATGGGAACGCCTTGAGCAGGGGCGGGCGGATATTGTCGTTGCGCCGGATATGCATTTTCGCTCCTCTTCGGAAATCAACTCCCGCAAGCTCTATTCGGTGATGAGCGTCTATGTTGCCGCGCCGGATCACCCTATTCACCAGGAGCCGGAGCCGCTTTCTGAAGTTACGCGCGTTAAGTACCGCGGCGTGGCGGTCGCGGATACCGCCCGCGAGCGCCCGGTGTTGACCGTGCAGCTGCTCGATAAACAGCCGCGCTTAACCGTGAGCACCATCGAAGATAAGCGTCAGGCGCTGCTGGCAGGATTGGGCGTTGCGACGATGCCGTATCCGCTTGTAGAGCAGGATATTGCCGAAGGGCGTCTGCGGGTGGTCAGTCCGGAATACAGCAACGAGATCGACATTATCATGGCCTGGCGTCGCGACAGCATGGGTGAGGCGAAGTCATGGTGTCTGCGGGAAATCCCGAAGCTGTTTATGGGAAGATAAAACAAAATGCGCCCCTTTTTTGTCGAGGGGCGCATCGTTAGTAAGAAGTCGGTTTAGGATCCGGCCCGAAGCGATTATTTCCTGGGGTGCCGTTCTGGCAATTGAAGACCAGGATCACCAGCCAGCCGATAACGGGAATCAGCAGCAATAACAGCCACCATGCCGAGCGGTCGGTATCGTGCAATCGACGGAACTGCACGGCCCACCACGGTAAGAATATCAGCACGCCATAGATAGTGGTCAGAATCCCTTCTCCTCCGGCGCGCTGCCATCCCAGCATCTTATCAATGATGCTGAGTACGCCGGTGAGGATGATGTTGACCAGAATAAACATCCAGTACTCTTTGCGCCGGGCGCGGCCGCCAAATCCAATGTAGTTTTTTAATACTTTAAGATACCAGTCCATTTCTACGCCTCTGTTAACCGTCAATCACTTGTTTTTAAAGCGATCGAAATAAGAATAGACGTGAATGAAATGATGGTAAATATTTGTTTTGTGAATTATTGGGCGCAGCAAATCGCGCCCAATTGCTTAGCGGAAACGAAGATCGCGGCCGTGAGGTTCGTTAAGATCCTGCTGCGGACCAACGGAGATAATCCCGGTCGGGTTGATGGTTTTATGGCTACGGTAGTAATGGTTGCGGATATGGGCGAAGTCCACCGTTTCCGCAATGCCCGGCATCTGGTAGATATCGCGCAGGAAGCCATACAGGTTGAGGTAATCGCTGATGCGGCGTTTGTCGCATTTAAAGTGGGTCACGTACACCGGATCGAAACGAACCAGGGTGGTCCACAGGCGAATATCAGCTTCCGTCAGTTGGTTACCCGTCAGGAAACGATGCTGGCCAAGGATTTGCTCCAGACGCTCCAGAGCGGTAAACACTGCATCAACCGCTTCATCATAGGCCTGCTGGCTGGTAGCGAACCCGGCTTTATAGACGCCGTTATTCACGTTGTCGTAGATCCAGCCGTTCAGCTCATCAATCTGATCGCGCAGCTCAGGCGGGTAGTAATCTCCTGCGCGGCCGCCCAGCCCATCGAAGGCGGTATTAAACATGCGGATGATTTCCGCCGACTCATTGCTGACGATGGTGTGCTGCTTTTTGTCCCACAGCACCGGCACCGTAACGCGCCCGCTGTAGTGGGGATCGGCATGCAGATAAAGCTGATAAAGATATTCGTGCTGGTAGAGCGTATCGCCGGTGGCTGCCGGGAAGCTATCGTCGAAAGTCCAGCCGTTCTCGAACATCAAGGGATTAACCACGGAGACGGAGATAAACGGCTCCAGTCCTTTCAGGCTACGCAGAATTAAGGTGCGATGCGCCCATGGGCAGGCAAGAGAAACGTACAGATGATAGCGATCTTTCTCCGCAGCGAATCCGGCTTCGCCGCTTGGGCCCGGCGCGCCGTCGGCGGTTAACCAGTTGCGAAAGGCGGAAACAGAACGCTTAAATCGCCCTCCGGTGGATTTGGTGTCATACCAGGTGTCGTGCCAGACGCCGTCAACTAATTGTCCCATTATTTCCTCCTTTATACCCGTCATACTTCAAGTTGCTTGTGCGTTAGCCGCGTTACTCGGCCTGCGGTCTCGCCCCTTCGGGGCCAGCGCAAGCGCTGTTCAAAACGGTTAACCGTTTTGTTCTGCAACTCGAATTATTTAGGGTATAGATAATAAAAGCGAGGAGATGTCTCCTCGCTTTATATTTATTCAGTATAGTGCTCTTACCACTTTTTATTCAGTACGCGGTCGATACTAAAGGCGCCTGGACCGGTGATAGCCAGCAGCAGGAAGCCGCCCGCGATGGTCAGGTTTTTCATGAACATCAGCGAGTTCACGCCTTCAGCAAAGTTGCTGTGGAACAGGAACGCGGTCAGCACGGTGAAGCCGGCGGTGAACAGCGCGGTAGTGCGGGTCAGGAAACCGAACAGGATTGCCAGACCGCCGCCGAATTCAAGCAGGATCACCAGCGGCAGCATAAACCCAGGGACGCCCATGGCTTCCATATATTGTTGTGTACCCGCATACCCGGTAATTTTTCCCCAACCTGCGGTAATGAACAGAATGGGCATCAGAATGCGCGCTACCAGTACACCAACATCTTCTAATTTTTTCATTTCCTACTCCAGAAAACCCAAAGGGCGGCGATTTTGTTTTTCAAAGTAATCCAGCGTGTTACGCGGGGTTGCTGTCGATGGAGTGAATATTAGCGGGGCCGTGACGGAATTGTTAGCAAGGAAAACTGTAGATCTTCTTCAAAGATTCTGAGTGATTATTGATAAACCAAATGAATAGAAGAACCGCTATAGCGGCGCTGAAGATGAGAAAAGAAGAAATGAGAAGCGATGCGGCTGTCATGAAATTAAAGGGGAAGCAGATCTGCTCATGATGCCGGGAGGCGGCTGGCGCCTGACCCGGCTTATATCATTCCGCTATGAACACTAGCCTCAGCGTGATGACGACTGGCGCAGCAGATTGCGGGCCATCCGCCAGGTGCTCCAGATACCGAGGCTGCGTTTTGCCCAGCGCATCAAAAAGCGCGGATGACGAACTGACCATATTGCCACGAGGCCGCTGCCGACCATTGCCCATGAACGCAGATTCAGCAGGGTATTCCAGCCCCGATCAATGGGCGCAGTTGCCTCAAGCCAATGGCGGTGGCTGGCGCTAAGGTCCAGCCGCTGCTGTTGGATCAGGCGCAGCAAAAGCGCTTTTTGTCGTTCGCGTTCCTGCTGTTCGCGGCTCATGGCTTATCGTCCTCCAGCAATGCGCGGTCGTTTGCCAGCTCCTGACGCGTGAAGCGCAGGAACGTTGAACGTCGGGCTTTGCGTAAGGTCCAGATACCGCCAATGAGCGCTGCCAGCAGCAGAACCGCCGTGGTGCCGATCATCACGTTTAATCGATATTGCGCATCGACCGCCCAGATGATCAGAACCAGCATGCTCATCAAACCAAACGCGGCGAACAGCAGCGTCAATCCGAGCATCAAGAATAGCTGGATGAGGTTGGCTTTCTCCTCTTCCAGCTCCACGACGACCAGGCGCAGGCGCGTTTCCACCATCTCAACCAGCAAAGTGACGATGCGCTGACCGATGCCGAAAACGCTTTGTCCGGGGCCTTGCGTGCTTTTAGAATTCGCCATAATTAACGACGCGTCAGCAGGACACCCAGCACCAGCCCGACGGCAGCACCAATTCCCACGCCGGTCCACGGGTTTTCACGGACGTATTCATCTGCACGCGCAGCGGTTTCTCGCGTTTGCTTCATGAGAGCGTCGCTGGTTTCACCCAGGCGTACACGGCTTTCCTTCAGCGCGCTTTCGGCTTTACTACGTAGCTTACCGATCTCTTCTTTCGACTTATCCGTGGAGGAGTTCAGCACTTCTTCCAGGGTATCAGCCAGCGTCTTCAGTTCCGCACGCAGGTCTTCTGCAACGTTATCTTTAGCCATGTTTATCTCCTGTTAAAGTGGTCCATATTGGTCTTGCTTAAGCGATTAGTACTCGCGAGATTGCAGCTCTTTCAGTTCTTGCTGCGCTTCTTCAAGTTTACGCTGGCGCTTGCTGATTTTATCAGCATCGCCTTTCTGTTCGGCTTCGCGCAGGTCGTTGCGGCGTTCGGCAATTTCTTCCTGCTGTTTGGCGATTTTTTTCTGGTGATCGGCTTTGAGCTGGCTGTCGCTGCAGTGAGCTTTCACTTCGCTCAGCGCCTTTTTCAGACCGTCAATACGATGCTGATTATTATGCTTTTCTGCGTAGCTGATCTCCCGCTGGATATCCTGCTCTTTTTCCTGGCAAGGGGAGATGGCAAAGGCGCTGGCGCTAAGTGATGACAGAACCAGGAGCAAAGCGATGCGGTGTTTCATGGATACTACCTTCCATTGTGCGGGGGAATAACCCCGATCCAGTTGATAAACGTGAGTCTGGTGACTTCCGCAAACTTAATGATAGTAAGTAAACCGGGAAATCACCAAACCGGGTGAAAATATTCGGAATTTTCGTTGATTACCCGAATCTGTGTGGCGTATCGCGCAGGCGGGAAATCCAGGCCGTCGGCGAATCATCATCTTCCACTAAAGCGATAATATAACCATGCGGCAGAGCGCGACCCAAAACTTCTTTGGCGGCGGCTCCCTGAGCGCTGGAGTCAAACTTGATGAGCAGACCGTCATTCTGTGGCGTAATGCTCTTAAAACGGATGCCGTTGGCATCGAGATGGTGCCAGACGGAAAAACCGTCCGGCATGCTAATACCCTGGCTAACGGGACGAATAGCCAGGGTTGATTCCTGCTGCTGCACGGTGAGCCAGAGCCAGAACAGGCCGCACAGGAGTAACGAACCGCCCAGCATCCAGCTTATCTGACGTAGAGAGGCGCGCTTTATCGCCATTGTCAGCCCCGGCTCCTGTATTTTTTCTTCCACAGGACGATCAGCGAGCCAATCAGGCCGAATACCAGCAGCGCGACGGGCAGCAGCATCAGGCAGGACATCAGCTGATCTTCATATTTCAGGAATACCGGCGTTTTCCCCAACAGATATCCCAGCGAAGTCAGAATCAGCACCCACAGCAGCCCGCTCATCCAGTTAAAAAACTGGAAACGCGCGCTGCTCAGGCCCGACAGGCCGGCAATGGTCGGCAGCAGCGTGCGCACGAAAGCGATAAAACGGCCAATCAGCAGGGCGGAAAGCCCGTGCTTATGGAACAGATGATGCGCGCGCTGGTGGTAGTGCGAAGGGAGATGCGACAGCCAGTTTTGTACGATACGCGTATTGCCCAGCCAGCGGCCCTGAATATAACTTAGCCAGCAGCCCAGGCTTGCCGCCGCGGTAAGTAGCAGCAGCGTTTGTGGAAAACCCATCGCGCCTTTGGCAATCAGTACGCCCACCAGAACAAGCAGGCTATCGCCTGGTAAGAAGGCGGCGGGCAGCAGACCGTTCTCAAGGAATAAAATCATAAATAAGACAAAGTACAGCATGCCAATCATGGAGGGATTAGCGAGAGTTTCGTAATCCTGAGCCCACAAGGCATTCAATAATTGGGTTAATAGTTCCATTCACGATTCCTGGTACATCGGTTAACGGCACGTCTGAACGCGGCATATGCATGGCGACATAGCTTCTTATTGGATTATGGTCGCTACTGCGCTCTGAACGGTTCCCTGTTTAAAAGTGAAGTAAGCAAAAGCTTACTCTCAGAACGACAAAATGCATCTAATTGTAACAAACCCGCTGACTTTACGTCAGAGAAATTGCAGTTTGTTGCATTCTGATTTTGCTGATTGCGGCGGAGGGTGGCGAGTGTATTTACACAGGCTGACACTATATATGCTTTGCTTACCCTGAGGGCTTTTCGGGCAGCGCAGGAGTTGCTGCCCGGCAGGGAGATAAAGGGCTATTTTGCGCCGTTGGCGGCCGTATCGAGATGAACTACCGGATTATCGGCAAACAGGTAGCGATCGGCATTGAATTCAAAGTCATCGCTGGTTTCATTGAATAACATCAGCTTGGTATTTTCCAGATGCTGCCACATGGCCAGCTTAGCCGCATGGGGATCTTTGCGAATCAGCGCTTTCAGAATTTGATCGTGATCGTCGCACCAGTTATCGACGGTACGCGAGTCGATATGGTCATGCAGCTTTTTCCAGTACGGGTTATGTACGCGCTGGGTCCACATCTTTTCCACGATAGCGGCGAGGGCGGTGTTTTGCGTTGCCAGCGCCACCTGCACATGAAACTGAAGATCCCATTCGGAATCGCGAAAACACTTCTCTTTACGCGCTTTTTCCTGGATTTCCATCAACTTCATGATGTCCTGCTTGGTCACCTGAGTGGCGGCGAATTCGGCAATGTTGCTTTCGATCAGCTGGCGGGCCTGCAACAGCTCAAAAGGACCATAATTGGCGAATTCCAGCGATTCATCGGCAATTTGCTGATGTTTCGGATGATTGGAGATAACGTGGATACCGGAACCTTTGCGGACTTCAACGTAGCCTTCCACTTCCAGCATAATGATGGCTTCGCGAACGACGGTACGACTTACGCTTTTTTCGTCAGCGATAAACCGCTCTGCGGGTAGCTTATCGCCTACAAGGTAGACACCTTGTTCAATACGCGTCTTAAGCTCAGCGGCAAGCTGCTGATACAAACGACGCGATTCAGTGATTTCCATATTCGCTCCCGGGAGATGGCGACAATATTGGATTTGTTATACCACTTTTACGCGCTTCTCACCACAAGAAGAAATGAAAAAGCCGCCTTCATCAAGGCGGCTTCGGGAGGGGGGAGCCCGCGTTTAACTAGCTTTGCGTGGCAGGCTTACTGGTTTCCAGCGGAGTGCTGTCGTCATCCGCAGATTTATTTTTTAGTACGGTCCAGATGACCACCGCGCCCAGCACATCGAAGATGGCCAGTACGGCGAACAGCGGGCTAAAGCCGATAGTATCCGCCAGCGCGCCAACCACCAGGGCAAACATGGTGCTGGCCAGCCATGCGGCCATGCCGGTCATACCGTTCGCGGTTGCCACTTCGTTACGACCAAATACGTCGGAAGAGAGCGTGATCAGCGCACCGGACAGCGCCTGGTGAGCAAAACCGCCGACGCACAGCAGGGCAATAGCGACGAACGGGCTGGTGAACAGACCGATCATCCCTGGGCCAATCATCAGCAGCGCGCCCATCGTCACGACCATTTTACGGGAAACAATCAGGTTCACGCCAAACCAACGCTGGAACAGCGGCGGCAGGTATCCACCGATAATACAGCCGAGGTCGGCAAACAGCATCGGCATCCAGGCGAACATGGCGATTTCTTTCAGGTTAAAGCCGTAGACTTTAAACATGAACAGAGGGATCCAGGCGTTAAAGGTCCCCCATGCCGGTTCGGCAAGGAAACGCGGCAGGGCGATACCCCAGAACTGACGGTTACGCAGAATCTGCCACGGAGACATTTTCTTGCCGTTGTTAGTCTGGTGATGAGACTCCTGGCCACCGATGATGTAGTCGCGTTCTTCGTCAGTTAATTTTTTCTGATCGCGCGGGTGTTTATAGAACACCAGCCACGCCATTGCCCAGGCAAAGCTCAGTACGCCGGAGATGATAAAGGCCATCTGCCAACTGTGCATAACGATAGCCCAAACCACCAGCGGCGGAGCAATCATAGCGCCGATAGAGGAGCCGACGTTGAAGTAGCCGACGGCGATAGAACGCTCTTTCGCCGGGAACCATTCGGAACTGGCTTTCAGACCCGCCGGGATCATTGCCGCTTCGGCGGCACCCACCGCGCCGCGCGCCAGCGCCAGACCGCCCCAGCTTCCCGCCAGCGCGGTAGAGCCGCAGAACACGGCCCAGGCGATAGCAAAGAAGGCATAGCCGATTTTGGTACCTAAAATATCCAGTACGTAGCCGGCGACAGGCTGCATGACGGTATAGGCAGCGGAATAGGCCGCGATGATATAGGAATACTGTTGGGTGGAGATGTGTAACTCTTCCATCAGAGTCGGCGCAGCTGCCGCCACAGTGTTACGCGTCAGGTACCCCAGCACGGTGCCTAAGGTCACCAGTGCGATCATGTACCAACGTAACCCTTTAATTTTACGCATGTAAACCTCATCGTTTGTTATATATCCGCAGCGGGTGCGGCTATCTTCTTGCCTGTAACGGTGGCGAAGAAGGTGAAACGGAGGGTTCAGGAGAGGAAACCTCGTATGGCCCGAACCTTGCCATTAACTGTTGTGTCTAATTCGGTGTCCATACCGGTAAATCCGACGTGATATTTCGTCGGTAATGCATTCCGTCGGTTTATATGTTTCGACGGCAGCAAGATAACTTGTCATACAACTTCAAAAGTTGAGTAACGTCACAAAAGTGGGAAAGTTTGTGTGGGCATTCGTTCATGCGAGAAAGGCCAGAGCTGGCGCGCTCTGGCGGGCCGTTTACTCCTTTCATGGTACTTTTTTTGTCATCGTTTATTGATCTAACTCACGAAAAATACTTCGGTCTGTAGAAATTGGTGTGATAACTTTGTCAGCATTATAGTCAATCATCTGATGGGCTCCCCCGGGGGCGAAGAGGACACGAAAATGACACCGTTTATGACCGAAGATTTCCTGCTTGATACCGAGTTTGCCCGCCGTCTGTACCACGATTACGCGAAAGACCAGCCGATTTTCGACTACCATTGCCACCTGCCGCCGCAGCAGATTGCGGAAAATTACCGCTTTAAAAATCTGTATGACATCTGGCTAAAAGGCGATCACTATAAATGGCGTGCGATGCGTACCAACGGCGTAGCCGAGCGTCTGTGCACCGGTGATGCTTCCGATCGCGAGAAATTTGACGCCTGGGCGGCCACCGTACCGCATACTATCGGTAACCCGTTATACCACTGGACGCATCTTGAGCTGCGTCGTCCTTTTGGTATTACAGGTAAAGTCCTCTCTCCGGCTACGGCGGACGAAATCTGGAATCAGTGCAACGATCTGCTGGCGCAGGAGAGCTTCTCCGCTCGCGGCATCATGCAGCAGATGAATGTGAAAATGGTCGGCACCACCGACGATCCGGTCGATTCTCTCGAGCATCACGCTTCCGTCGCTAAAGACAGCTCCTTCACCGTGAAAGTGCTGCCAAGCTGGCGTCCGGACAAAGCCTTCAATATCGAACAGGCGACCTTCAACGACTACATGGCGAAGCTGAGCGAAGTGTCTGACACCGATATCCGCCGCTTTGCCGATCTCCAGTCCGCGCTGACTAAACGTCTGGATCACTTCGCCGCTCACGGTTGTAAAGTTTCTGACCATGCGCTGGACGTGGTGCTGTTTGCCGAAGCCAACGAAAGCGAGCTGGATAGCATCCTGGCGCGTCGTCTGGCGGGCGAGGCCCTTAGCGAGCATGAGGTTGCGCAGTTCAAGACGGCGGTTCTGGTTTTCCTCGGCGCGGAATACGCCCGTCGCGGCTGGGTACAGCAGTATCACATCGGCGCGCTGCGCAACAACAACCTGCGCCAGTTCAAACTGTTAGGGCCGGATGTGGGTTTTGACTCCATCAACGACCGTCCGATGGCGGAAGAGCTGTCCAAACTGCTCAGCAAACAGAACGAAGAAAACCTGCTGCCGAAAACTATCCTCTACTGCCTGAACCCGCGCGACAACGAAGTGTTGGGCACCATGATCGGCAACTTCCAGGGGGAAGGTATGCCGGGCAAGATGCAGTTCGGTTCCGGCTGGTGGTTTAACGATCAGAAAGACGGTATGGAACGTCAGATGACCCAGCTGGCGCAGCTTGGCCTGCTGAGCCGCTTTGTCGGGATGCTGACCGATAGCCGCAGCTTCCTCTCCTACACCCGTCATGAATATTTCCGTCGCATCCTGTGCCAGATGATTGGTCGCTGGGTTGAAGCGGGAGAAGCCCCGGCGGACATTCAGCTGCTGGGCGAGATGGTGAAAAATATTTGCTTTAACAATGCGCGTGACTACTTCGCCATTGAACTGAACTAAGACCAGAGGTCGGTTGATATGCAATACATTAAAATCCATTCGCAAGATAACGTCGCGGTAGCGTTGGCGGATATGGCGGCAGGCACGGTAGTCACCATTGACGGCGATACGGTCACGTTGGCTCAGGATATTGCGCGCGGGCATAAGTTTACGCTGCGCGGCATTGCGAAGGGAGACAACGTCATTAAGTACGGTCTGCCGATAGGGCATGCGCTGGCGGATATCGCGCCGGGGGAACATATCCACTCCCATAATACGCGTACTAACTTAAGCGATCTCGACGCGTACAGCTATCAACCGGATCTTATCGAACCCGCCGCGCAGCCGGCGGATCGCGATATCCAGATTTATCGTCGCGCCAACGGCGAAGTCGGCGTGCGCAACGAGTTGTGGATCCTGCCGACCGTCGGCTGCGTCAACGCCATGGCGCGTCAAATGCAGAATCGATTCCTGAAAGAGACGAATGACGCGGAAGATATTGACGGCGTACATCTCTTCAGTCACACCTACGGCTGCTCACAGCTCGGTGACGATCACATCAACACCCGTACCATGCTGCAAAACATGGTGCGCCATCCGAACGCGGGGGCGGTGCTGGTGGTCGGCCTGGGCTGCGAAAACAATCAGGTTGATGCATTTCGCGAAACGCTGGGCGAGTTCGACCCTGACCGCGTCCACTTTATGATCTGCCAGCATCAGGATGATGAAGTGGAAGCCGGGCTGGAGCATCTGCGTCAGCTATATAACGTGATGCGCCACGATAAGCGCGAGCCGGGTAAGCTGAGTGAACTGAAGTTTGGTCTCGAGTGCGGCGGTTCAGACGGTCTGTCCGGCATCACCGCTAACCCGATGCTGGGCCGTTTCTCGGACTACCTGATTGCTAACGGCGGAACTACCGTGCTGACCGAAGTACCGGAAATGTTCGGCGCCGAACAGCTGCTGATGAGCCACTGTCGCGATGAAGAGACGTTTGGCAAGCTGGTGACGATGGTTAATGATTTCAAACAGTACTTTATCGCTCATGACCAGCCGATTTATGAGAACCCATCGCCGGGCAACAAAGCGGGCGGCATCACTACGCTTGAGGATAAGTCGCTGGGCTGTACGCAGAAAGCGGGCTCCAGCCAGGTGGTTGACGTCCTGCGCTACGGCGAGCGGCTGAAAGTGCACGGTCTTAACCTGCTGAGCGCGCCGGGCAACGATGCGGTAGCGACCAGCGCCCTGGCCGGCGCGGGCTGCCATATGGTGCTCTTCAGCACCGGACGCGGCACGCCATACGGCGGTTTCGTTCCGACGGTGAAAATTGCCACCAACAGCGAACTGGCGGCGAAGAAAAAACACTGGATCGACTTCGATGCCGGTCAGCTGATTCACGGTAAAGCGATGCCGCAGCTGCTGGAAGAGTTTGTCGATACCATTGTGGCCTTTGCCAACGGTAAGCAAACCTGCAACGAGCGTAATGATTTCCGCGAACTGGCGATATTCAAAAGCGGCGTCACCCTTTAAGTACTCGTTATCTTTCACGCCACAGCTGCGGCGTGAAACCTTATTGAGTAATAAAGGGAGGCGTTTCAAAAGCGGCGTTTCTGAGTATGATGCGCCGTTTTGTCTTATACCCTAAATAATTCGAGTTGCATGACAAAGCACTTGTGCTTTGAACAGCGCTGGCCCCGAAGGGGCGAGACCGCAGACCGAGTAACGCGGCTAACGCACATGCAACTTGAAGTATGACGGGTATATAAGGATTTCCCATGACCGCATACTGGCTTGCCCAGAGCGTTGGCGTTATCGCCTTTCTGATCGGTATTACGACATTTTTCAATCGCGATGAGCGCCGCTTTAAGCTCCAGCTAGCCGTTTATAGCGCCACCATTGGCGTGCATTTCTTTTTGATGGGCGCCTGGCCGGCGGGTATGAGCGCCGAGCTGAATACCGTTCGTACCCTCGTCTCCATGCGCACCCGCAGGCTGTGGGTGATGACCCTGTTTATTGTGCTCACGCTGGTACTGGGGCTGGCGAAGCTGCAGCACGCTATGGAGCTGCTGCCGATTATTGGCACCCTGGCCAGTACCTGGGCGCTCTTTCGCTGCTCCGGGCTCACCGTCCGCTGCGTGATGTGGTGCGCAACCGCCTGCTGGGTGATCCACAACTTCTGGCTGGGTTCGATCGGCGGCACTCTGATTGAAGGCAGCTTCCTGCTGATGAACGGCCTGAATATCATTCGTTTCCGGCGGATGCAGAAGCGCGGTATCGATCCGTTTAAAGTGGAAAAGGCGGTACAGAAGGAAACCCCCTCCGCGCGTTAGCGGAGGGGGGGAGATTAACTGCGCAGGGCGTTCTTCGCCAGCTGTTCGTCTTCAGCGATACAGGCGGCAGCGGTGAACAGCGCATCGGTTGAGGAGTTCAGTGCGGTTTCGCAGGAGTCCT
This sequence comes from Klebsiella sp. GW_Kp181, assembly GCF_040062315.1. NCBI lineage: Bacteria > Pseudomonadati > Pseudomonadota > Gammaproteobacteria > Enterobacterales > Enterobacteriaceae > Klebsiella > Klebsiella sp. GW_Kp181. The sequence goes on along the minus strand of NZ_JBEAFR010000075.1, from coordinate 36,874 downwards.
GCAGGACGCCGATAATAAAGCCGACGGCGACCACCTGCATGGCGATATCGTTCGGGATACCAAACATATTACAGGCCAGCGGGATCAGCAGCAGCGACCCGCCCGCCACGCCGGAAGCGCCGCAGGCGCACAGCGAAGCAACGACGCTGAGCAGCAGCGCGGTCGGCAGATCGACCGGAACGTTCAGCGTGTGCACTGCCGCCAGGGTCAGTACCGTAATGGTAATCGCCGCGCCGGCCATGTTGATGGTCGCGCCCAGCGGAATAGAGACCGAATAGGTATCGCGATCCAGATTAAGCTTTTCGCACAGCGCCATATTCACCGGAATGTTGGCGGCGGAGCTGCGGGTAAAGAAGGCGTATACGCCGCTTTCGCGCAGGCAGGTCATCACCAGCGGATAGGGATTGCGGCGGATTTTCCAGAACACCAGCAGCGGGTTAATCACCAGCGCCACCAGCAGCATACAGCCAACCAGCACCAGCAGCAGCTGGGCGTAGCCCCACAGGGTTTCAAACCCGGTCGTCGCCAGCGTTGACGCGACCAGCCCAAAGATACCCAGCGGCGCAAAGCGAATCACCACCTTAACGATAAAGGTCACCGCGTGGGACATATCGTTGATCAGATTTTTGGTGGTTTCATTGCCGTGGCGCAGCGCGAACCCTAAACCGACGGCCCAGACCAGAATCCCGATGTAGTTAGCGTTCAACAGGGCGTCAATCGGGTTAGAAACCATGCTCATCAGCAGCCCGCGCAGGACTTCAACGATGCCCGACGGCGGAGTAATGCTCTCTGCCGCTGCGTTCAGGTGCAGCGTTGACGGAAAGAGGAAGCTAAACAGCACCGCGGTTAACGCGGCGGCAAAAGTCCCCAGCAGATAGAGGAACAGAATCGGGCGGATGCTGGTTTTTTGCCCCTGCTGATGATTGGCGATGGAGGCCATAACCAGCATCAATACCAGCACCGGCGCTACCGCTTTCAGCGCGCCGACGAACAGCGTACCCAGTAGTCCAACCGCGACGGCGGCCGGTTTTGAGACCGTCGCCAGTAGTACGCCGAGTACCAGACCGATTAAAATTTGTTTGACCAGACTGCCCTGAGCCAGCCGCCGTAGCAGGGTCGATCGGGGTGATGGAGTTGCCATAATTCATTCCTTCCAGTGATGTCGCTGTCCGTCCCGGCTACGTATTATTTGTAACGTTTATGTCCGGATGTAAATAGATGTTTGCCTGGTTGAGTATACGGAAAGAACGCTATTGGGGAAGGGTAAAATGCTGTTTATCGCGCTGAGATCTTATTTTTTAACTATGCATTAACTATTTTGTGACATGAGTAAGAATAATGCGCGGCGAACGTTGCCGACCGGGTGAAACGGGTCTTCACCCGGTCGTTTACCTTTTATTGCAGCTGTTTTTTCTTATCGTTCTGCTTGTTGACCCAGGCGTTGATAAGCAGGGTCAGCACCAGAATACCGCCGACCACGCCCAGAGAAATGCTGATAGGAATATGGAAGAAATCGACAATCAGCATCTTGATGCCGATAAACACCAGAATCACCGACAGGCCATATTTCAGCATCGAGAAGCGCTCCGCGACGCCCGCCAGCAGGAAATACATCGCGCGCAGGCCAAGTATCGCGAACAGGTTGGAGGTCAGCACGATAAACGGATCGGTGGTCACGGCGAAGATGGCCGGAATACTGTCCACGGCAAAGATAACGTCGCTCAGCTCGACCAGGATCAGCACCAGCAGCAGCGGCGTGGCGTAGATAACGCCGTTTTTGCGGGTAAAGAAGCGCTCACCCTCGATTTTATCCGTCATGCGCAGATGATTGCGGATCCAGCGCACCAGCGGTTTATCGCCGATCCCGGAATCATCCTCTTTCGCCAGGGCCATCTTCACGCCGGTAAACAGCAGGAAGGCGCCGAAGACGTAGAGCAGCCACTCAAACTGAGAGATCAGCCAGCTACCGGCGAAGATCATGATCGTACGCAGCACGATCGCGCCCAGTACGCCGTAAACCAGCACTCTGCGCTGTAGCGCAGGCGGAACGGCAAAGTAGCTGAACAGCATCAGCCAGACGAAGACGTTATCCACGGCCAGCGCTTTTTCAATCAGATAGCCGGTGAGGAACGCCAGCGCTTGCGGGTCGGCCACGGCGCGACCTTCGGTCTGCACCAGATACCACCAGAAAGCGGCGTTAAACAGCAGCGAGAGGGTAACCCAGAGAATTGACCAGCCAGCGGCCTGCTTCATGGTCATGCTATGTGCACCACGCCGTCCCTGCAGCAGCAGATCGATAGCCAGCATAATGACCACGACCACTGCGAATCCGCCCCATAACAACGGTGTGCCGACAGTATTCATTACTATTTTCCTTACATAAAAACAAAACGGCTGACGTCGGAAGACGGCAGCCGCTGCGCTTTTATGCATAGACCTCGCCTTCCGGCAAGGTCTCACTTACAACAAGAATCTGTTGCCCGGCGACCGGATGCGGTTTTTCACGCATCGTAATGACGATCGGCCGGCAAGGAAGTTACTCCCCTTTGCGCGTAACAAAGTATTACAGGTTATAAATGGCGTCAATGGAGGCCGACGGACCATTTACACAGCTTTACGCCACCGGTTGACTATCCGCCGGGAACACGACCCCGGTCTGGCGACGAATTTCGCTCAGCAGCTTCGCCGTGATGCGGCTCACTTCCAGACCCGGATGAACCACCTCGTTGGCTTCGACCAGACGCGCGAACTCCTCCGCTTCATACAGCATCGTATTGATATGCTGCGGCTGGGTGAGATCCTGAGGCTTGCCGCCGCGCGGCACGAAACACACTTTCTGGCATTCGGAGATTTTTTCGATCACTAACGCGCCGGCTTCGCCCTGAATTTCGCTGGGGATCGCCGAGTCGCTGACCTTTGAGTGGTGCAAAGTGACATCAAAATCCCCGTAGCTGAGAACGACCGTGCCCTGGCCATCGACGCCGCTCTCCAGCAGGCTGGCGGTTGCGTGCACCGCGCGAGGCTCGCCCCACAGCGCGACCGCCGAGGCCAGGCAGTAAAAGCCGATGTCCATAATCGAGCCGTTAGAGAAGGCCGGATTGAAGGTGTTGGGATTTTCACCGTCGAGATAGCGCTGATAGCGGGAAGAGTACTGGCAGTAGTTAATAAAGGCTTTGCGCAGCTTGCCGATCTTGTCGAATGATTGTTTAAGCAGCAGGAAGTTTGGTAGGCTGGCGGTTTTGAACGCTTCGAAGAGCACCACGTTATTTTCCCGCGCCGTCTTAATGGCGGCTTCCACTTCCTGCAGATTCGAGGCCAGCGGTTTTTCGCAAATGACGTGCTTTTTATGGCGCAGAAACAGGCGGGTTTGCGGAAAGTGCAGCGAGTTTGGGCTGGCGATATAGACCGCGTCAACGTCAGGACTTTGCGCTAAATCTTCCAGCGAAGTGAAGAGATGTTCGACGGGATAGTCGCTGGCGAAAGCCTGGGCTTGCTCAAGGCTGCGGGAGTAGATGGCGATGAGTTTATATTTGCCGGTTTCATGGGCGGCATCGACAAACTGCTTGGTTATCCAGTTTGTGCCAACAACTGCGAAACGTATCATAAACGTTGACGAACTCCGTAAAAGGGACCTTTCGTCACTGTAACACGCCATCATGACAAAACCAGTGCGCTATGGCGCAGAACGCTCTAACGAAAGCTGGGTCAGCCACAGGCGGGTATCAAACTCCAGCTGATGGTACTGCGGCTCCATATGGCAGCACAGCTGATAGAACGCTTTGTTGTGCTCTTTTTCCTTCAGGTGCGCCAGCTCGTGCACCACGATCATCCGCAGAAAATCCTCCGGCGCATCGCGAAAGACGGTGGCGACGCGAATTTCGGCTTTGGCCTTCAGCTTGCCGCCCTGAACGCGGGAGATGGCGGTATGCAGGCCGAGCGCGTTGTTAAGCACGTGGATCTTGTTGTCGTACATTACTTTGTTAATAGGCGCCGCGCCGCGCAGATAGCGGGACTTCAGATCCTGGGTGTACTGATACAGCGCTTTATCGTTGTTGATATCGTGGCCCTGCGGATAGCGCTTTTTCAGCACCTCGCCGAGACGGTTCTGTTCGATTAACGCGGTGACCTGCGCCAGCAGGGATTCAGGGTAGCCCTGGAGATAGGTTAAAGTGCTCATGCGGCCTGTTTGCGTAATTCAGCGACAACAGCCGCGGATTCTAGCACCCCGCGCGGGCAGGATGCCAGAAAGGCAGCGTTACTCGATTATCGCGTCTTCGACCGCCCGGTAGCTAAAGAAGTCAAACAGCGCCTCTTTACGATGCAGCATGCTATCCACGCAGGCCATGCCGACAAACGCGCCGGTAAACTCGCCATAGCGGCTGTATTCATCGGAAAAACGCGAGGTGTCGTAGACCGCGCCGATGTTGAGGTATTTTTCGCCATCCACGGACCACGAGCACTGTATCTCCCGGCCATTAATCGCCATCGCCAGATAGATTTCCCCCTCCGTAAGGCAGATTTTCTGCGGGTCGTCGTGACGCTCACCGTTGTCCATATAAATGATGGCCAGCTGCGCTGCGCCGGAGGCTTCATCCCTGGTTTTATGCAAAAACAGATAGTTCATATTGTCGTAGTAAAGCGCCAGGCCCGCGCTATGCTGATAAATCTCCGGGCTGAAATCCATTTTCGTGGTGATGGTGGCGTATACCGAGGTGAGCTTTTTCGCCAGCAGGCTGACTTTATTCAGCGAGCTCAGCGACTCCTGACCGCGTAAGGCAAGGTAACCCGCTTTACGCTCAAGGCTGGTAAAGCGCTGAAAGCGGATCCGCGGCGCATAGAAGGCGTTATCCAGCGTCTGCCCATCAAAATCATCCCTGTCTGGTTTAGCCGGAAACGGCTGAGAAGGCAGATTAGACTCTTCCACCTGGTGCTGAGCGAGGTTCCCCCCGGCCGCCATGCGCAGCCAGCCATCGTCGCTCCATACCATCTTTTGTATCGCCGTCTCGCGGCCTAGCGGGCAGCGCAACTCCTGGCGGAAGGGTCTGCTGCAAAGGTGGGTTAACCAGACTTCCCCCGTCGGGGTCTCGACGTAGCTGCCGTGCCCGGCCTTTTGCAGATAGGTTTGCGGATTGAAGTAGTGTGGTTTGAGATGACCTGCATCGTGGCGCTCGTTAAAATTCTCCGGCCAGGCGGTGACGATAGGATTTTGCGGATCGCCTTCATAGGGGCCAGCGACCTGCGTTGCGCGCGCCATAGTGACCGCATGGCCGTAACCGGTGCCGCCTTCAGCGACCATCAGATAGTAATAGTCGCCGCGGCGCGTCAAATGCGGTGCTTCTATACAACCGCGATCGGTCCCGCCGCGCCAGATCCGCTGCGGATAGCCGACAACGCTTTGCCTTTGCGGTGAATACTCCACCAGGCAAATGGCGCCCGGTTTTTCGTAACCTTCGCGGGTTTCCCACTCCAGTGAAACGATCCATTTTTTACCGTCGCTGTCGTGCAGGATAGAAGCATCGAAGCCGGCCGAGTGAAGATAAACCGGCTCACTCCACGGGCCGCTGATTTCACTGGCGGTAATAAGATAGTTATCTACATCAAAATAACGCGAATTCATGGAATTCATTACGCCATAAATAACGTAGAACAGCTTTTCCTCTTCACACCAGGTAAGGCTTGGCGCCCAAATACCTTTGGCGGAGGGCAGCTTTTTTAAATCCGGATTCGTATCATCGGTGAGAACGTGGGTGAGTAATTGCCAATGTTTGAGATCTCTCGAATGGTAAATCGGCAAGCCGGGAAACCATTCAAAGGAAGAGACAGCTACATAATAATCATCGCCGCGCCGACAGATACTGGGGTCCGGATTAAAACCTTTAAAAACAGGATTCTGAATCATCGTATTTACCCTTAATGCGCAAAATATAGCGATGATTGTAAACAGGCGATAGCAAAGGGGATATATAGACTCTGGCTATTTATATAATAAACGTCTACTTATCAGGTGACGGCGCTCACAAAACCGCGTTATTTCTCCGCCCGGCTGCCTACGGCATCGGTGCTTCTGACTTTATGACGGAAGGCCAGCGGGGTGTCGTTCATCATCTCCTTAAACTTGAGGCAGAAGTAGGCGCTGTCGGTGAAGCCGGCGCTTTGCGAGATATCGCTGATCTTCAGGTCGGTATTGGTCAGCAGGTTGATAGCGATATTGAGTTTTCGCAGCAGCATAAATTTTTTGAAGCTGATACCGAAGGCGGATTTAAAGGTGCGGGAAAACCAGGATTTCGACCACCGGCAGCGGCGGGCGGCTTCTTCTGTCGTCATCTCAAAATTTTCATTTTCATCAATGGATTGCAGAAGTTCAATCAGCTCGCTGAGGTAGCGGTGGTTGGTCCGTTCGGTAATGGGGACGGAATCTTTCAGGCTGTTAAAGGCATGCAGCAGCACGCTCTGCATCAGGGAACGGAACAGCGAATCGGCAAAGTCGCTGAACTCGCCGCACCAGCTCAGGAGCAGCTCCAGACGCTCGGCTTCCTCGCCGGAAAGGTAAGCGACTGCGCCGCAGTGCGCGGCGGGTAGCGACAGGTCATATCCCTCAAGCCACTCTTTTTCGAATTGCATAAGATAACGCTTGTGGCTGGCAGCGGCCGGCAGCGTCATTTCATGGATCAATAAGGCAGGGACGAAAACCAGGGTATTGTTTTTTATCGTAAATTTCTCATCACCAATCGAATAGCTGCCTGCCGACTCTCTGAACCACATCAGTTCGTCCATCATATGAAAATGGGGGACTACGTTTATGCCATTGAAATCATTTATGTTATCTACCCGTAAGGTAAATAGCTCGCCGGCGCCCACGGGGATCTTTTCGAAAACGGGAGATTCGTCACTCATCGGGTACACTCTTCTTATATTTAACAGGATGATTTATACATAATCGGTAGGCCCTTCGCAATAACGTACAGAGGACAAATATTAACGATGTTTCTGGCGGAGGCGCGATGAACACTGCCCGTATCAGTATTAAAGAAAAATTTAGCTATGGGTTAGGGGATACCGGCTGTAATTTAGTCTGGCAAACAGTGATGCTGTTTATGGCCTGGTTTTATACCGATGTATTTGGTTTAAGTCCGGCGCATATGGGAACCATGTTTCTCGCGGTAAGGGTATTAGACGCGGTGACCGATGTATTAATGGGGGCGGTGGCGGATCGTACCCGAACTAAATATGGGCAATTCCGTCCTTATATTTTATGGTTCGCCATTCCTTTTGGCGTTCTTTGCTGCTTAACTTTTTATACGCCGGATTTCGGCTATACCGGCAAGCTCATTTATGCCTATGTTTCTTATACCTTATTATCGCTGGTCTATACGGCGATTAACGTTCCGTATTGCGCGATGATCAATAATATTTCTAACGACTCCCGCGAGCGCGTATCGCTCCAGTCCTGGCGCTTTGCGCTCAGTACGCTTGGCGGCCTGATTGTTTCGCTGACCGCGCTACCGCTGGTGGCGTGGTTGGGCCAGGGGAACGTACAAAACGGTTATTTTTACACCATGATCGTAATGGGGGGCCTGAGCATCATCCTGTTCTTTATCTGTTTTGGCCTGACGAAAGAGCGTTACACCACGGATATCGCGGTCAACAACCAAAGCAGCATTCTTGACGATCTAAAAACTCTGCTCGCCAACAAGGACTGGCGCATTTTGTTCGCGCTCAACGTCGTTAACCTGATTGCGGTGCTGTTTAAAGGCGGGACCACGCTCTATTACGTCAACAACATTATGGGGCGGGCGGATCTGGGTAGCCTGCTGCTGACCACCACCCTGGCCTCGGGCGTGCTGGGGGCGATGCTCTCACCGTTTATCTTTAAAAATATTGATAAAGTGAAAGGGTTTAAAATCTCGATGGCCATCGAGGCGGCGCTGCTGACGGGCATGTACTTCGTCCCGGCGGGGAACGTAGCCGCTATCTTTGCGCTGGTGATTATCATCAATATTATTCAGCTGGCCGCCACGCCGCTGCAGTGGAGCATGCTGTCCGATATCATCGATGCGGAAGAAAAACGCAGCGGTAAAAAGCTCAGCGGGATCGTTTTTTCAACGAACCTGTTTGCCATCAAGCTGGGGATCGCCATCGGCGGCGCGCTGGTGGGCTATATGCTGGCCTGGGGCGACTACGTCGGCGGCGCAGCCCAGCAAACCGAGTCCGCGCTGCAGATGATTAAGCTGTTGTTTACCGTCTTCCCCGGCGTGCTGGTGGCGCTGCTGATTGTTATCATGAGCAAATATAGTCTGGACGATAAGCGCCTGTCGCGCATGGCGCAGGACGACCTCCCGGCGTAACGGGCTATCGCCCGGAAGAAGGAGATAATCGGCGCATCTCTATTCTACTGGGCGGAGTTTGCGTATAAACTCGCGGGTTTTAGAGTTCCGGAGGCACAAAGGCGATGAGCCAGGTAGAGTTAAACGGTGAGTTATTCACATTAGAGCGGTTCCCGCCGAATGCTGAAGAGGAAGCGCTTCAGGCGTGGGAAGCGGCGGATGAATATCTGCTGCAACAGGTGAATGATGTCGACGGCCTGACGCTCATTTTCAATGACAGCTTCGGCGCGCTGGGTTGCGCGCTGGCGGAACGCAATCCGGTCAGCATCAACGATTCCTACGTCTCTGAGCTGGCGACCCGCTACAACCTGCGGATGAACGGCATTGATGAAGAGAGCGTACGTTTTCAGGATCCCTTGAGCGAACTGCCCGCAGCTCCGGCACTGGTGCTCATTAAAGTACCAAAACAGCTGGCGCTGCTGGAGCAGCAGCTGCGCGCTCTGCGCGCGGTTGTCACGCCAGAAACCCGCATCATTGCCGCTGCGAAAGCTCGCGACGTCCACAATTCCACCCTGGCGCTGTTTGAGAAAATCCTTGGCACCACCACCACATCGCTGGCCTGGAAAAAGGCGCGGCTGATTTTCTGTACCTTTACCGCGCCTGAGGTAGCCGATGCGCCGCAAACTTACAGCTGGCAGCTGGACGGTACACCGTGGACGATTCACAACCACGCCAATGTGTTTGCCCGCAGCGGCCTGGATATTGGCGCGCGCTTCTTCCTGGAACACTTGCCAGTAAATATTGAAGGCGAGATCGCCGATCTCGGCTGCGGCAATGGCGTGATTGGCCTGAAAGCGCTGGCTTTAAACCCCGACGCCCGGGTGATGTTTACCGATGAGTCCTATATGGCGGTCGCTTCCAGCCGACTGAACGTCGAAACCAATCTGCCGGATGACCTCGAGCGCTGCGAGTTTATGGTGAATAACGCGCTGTCCGATATTGAACCGGACCGCTTCGCCGCCATCCTCTGCAACCCGCCGTTCCATCAGCAGCATGCGATCACCGATCATATTGCCTGGCAGATGTTTAACGATGCCCGTCGTAGCCTGAAGTACGGCGGCGAGCTGTATGTCGTCGGTAACCGCCACCTCGATTATTTCCGCAAGCTGAAGCGCGCGTTCGGTAACTGCACGACGATCGCCACCAATAATAAATTTGTGGTTTTAAAAGCGGTGAAATTGCGTAAGGCGCGTTAAAAGATAATAATCTCGTTCCTGGATAAGCAGGCCGCTATGGCCTGTTTATTTATATTAATCGGACAGGGATTATTAATATGAATCATCAGGAAGATGAATACAATAACGGAGCCGCCACTCCGCGCAAAATTGTCTTAGGCAGGCATCCTGCCGTATTTGTTTGCGTTATACAATGCATAGTTTATATATACATCACTGGCTCTGGCTGGCTCGGGTTTAGTGATAATACCGGTGGAGGGTATAATCTGCTATTCGCTGTCCTGTGGGCAGCAATGGCCTTCGGAATCTATAAATATAGCCGCGCCTGCGCTGCCATGGCGCTGGTTCTTTATTTTATCGATCAACTGGCGGTGGAGTTATTTCCGCCCGGACGCAGCTTTAATGTGGCCTGGCTGGCAGGGACCACGATCTGGTTACTCTGTTTTTGCCGCGGAATCATTGCCTGCTGGATGCGGCGTAAACATAAAGTCATCGGGATTGATGACAGTACATATATTAATAAGCGAACGTTAACGCTGTATCTCATTGTGCTCGTGCTTTTCCATTCATCCTGTCTGGGCCTGAAACAGGCGCAGAAGCACACCCGCAATATCCTCTGGCAGGCGTTTTATCAATCGGTCATGGAAGATAAGAGTAAGATCCCGCTGCCGATAAAAATCGATAATAATACTTCCCTCACCGACATCTATTTTGATCAGCACACCTTGATTGTTGAACACCATGTTCGCCAGACAAAGCTGGCCGATTTACCGATGGCGCTCTACTACGCGCACGCTAAAAAACTTTACTCGCGTTATTGCGCCAACGATGTGGCGAGCTCGCTTGATTTAAAAATGATAGTCCGCTTTGCGCAGGGGTATGAGACGCGTGACCTGTCGTTTACGCCAAAAGACTGTCAATTTTAAGATGGGGAAAATCGCTGAGTGAAGCTATCGCTGCCAGCAATATCAAGATTGCCGTTTGTATCAGGCTGGGGCGATAGTGATGTACCGACTCACGCAGGGAAATGACAATCGCGAGTTGACCTATGGCGCTCGCGATTGTCTGAGCATGAACGTTTAAATCGACAGCGCCAGCCGGGTGCCCTGAGCGATAGCCCGCCGGGCGTCCAGCTCCAGCGCCACGTCGCAGCCGCCGATCAAATGTACCGTTTTACCCGCCGCCCGCAGCGGATCGGCCAGCTCGCGGCGGGGATCCTGACCGGCGCAGATAATCACATGATCAACGTTAAGCACCTGAGATTCGCCGCCGATCGTCACATGTAAGCCGGCATCATCGATCCGTTGATAGCTGACGCCGGGGATCATTTTGACGCCGCGGGCCAGCAGGGTAGCGCGATGGATCCAGCCGGTAGTTTTCCCCAGCCCGTCGCCGGGCTTGCTGGTTTTGCGCTGCAGCATCACGATCTGGCGCGGGCTTTTAGCCAGCTGCATCCCCTCCGGGCGCAGTCCGCCGGCGTTCTGCAGGCTGGTATCGATCCCCCATTCTGCACAGAACTCGCCGATATTCTGGCTGGTGGCAATGCCGGACTGGCTGAGGTACATGGCCGTATCAAAGCCGATCCCGCCGCAGCCGATAATCGCCACCTTCTCGCCTACCGGCGCTTTATCGCGCAGGACATCGAGGTAGCTCAGCACTTTGGGATGCTCGATCCCGGCGATATCCGGCATCCGCGGGGCGATCCCGGTGGCGAGGACGATTTCATCAAATGCCCGCAGATCCCCGGCCGTGACGTGGGTATTCAATCGCAGATCGACAGCGTGAAGATCGAGCATCTGGCGATAGTAGCGCAGGGTTTCGTAGAACTCCTCTTTGCCGGGGATCTGTTTGGCGATATTAAACTGGCCGCCAATCTCGCAATGACCATCAAAAAGGGTAACCTGATGTCCGCGCGAGGCGGCGTTAACCGCAAAGGCCAGCCCGGCAGGACCAGCGCCGACCACCGCCAGCCGCTTCGGCGTGGTCGCGGGCGCTATCGGCATCAGGGTTTCATGGCAGGCGCGCGGGTTGACCAGGCACGAGGTGACCTTGCCGGCGAAGATCCGATCGAGGCAGGCCTGGTTGCAGCCGATGCAGGTATTGATCTCTTCCGCCCGTCCGCTTTGTGCTTTGGAGAGAAATTCGCTGTCGGCGAGGAAAGGGCGGGCCATCGATACCATATCGGTGTCTCCGCGAGCCAGGATCGCTTCCGCCACATCGGGATCGTTAATCCGATTGGTGGTGACCAGCGGGATCGACACCGCGCCTTTCAGCTTACGGGTGACCCAGCTAAAGGCGCCGCGCGGTACCGGTGTGGCGATGGTGGGAATACGCGCCTCGTGCCAGCCGATACCGGTATTGATAATCGTTGCCCCTGCGGCCTCAATGGCTTTTGCCAGCTCGGTGACTTCCGCCAGGGTGCTGCCGCCGCTGACAAGGTCAAGCATTGACAGACGATAGATAATAATAAAGTCGTTGCCTGCGCGCTCCCGTACGGCTCTGACCACCTCTATGGCAAAACGCATGCGTCGGGCGTAGTCGCCGCCCCACTGGTCGTCGCGAAGGTTGGTGCGCGCGGCAAGAAATTCGTTAATCAGATAGCCTTCCGAGCCCATCACTTCGACGCCGTCGTACCCGGCTTCTCGCCCCAGCTGGGCGCAGCGGGCAAAATCATCGATCAGCTGTAAGATCTCCTCGTGGCTCAGTTCGTGAGGCGTAAAGGGGTTGATCGGCGCCTGCAGCGCGGAAGGGGCCACCAGCTTCGGTTGGTAGCTGTAGCGCCCGGTATGCAGGATCTGCAGGGCGATTTTGCCGCCCTCCTCGTGTACCGCGTCGGTAATATAGCGATGATGGGAGAGGTGGCTGGCGTCGTTAAGCACCGCCCCGCCCGCCATGGTGACGCCGGAAGGGGCGGGGGCAATTCCGCCGGTGACGATCAGCGCTACCCCGTGGCGGGCGCGCTCGGCGTAAAAAGCCGCCAGCCGCTGCGCGCCATCCGGGAGCTCCTCCAGGCCAGTATGCATTGAGCCCATCAACACGCGGTTTTTGAGCGTAGTGAACCCCAGCTCAAGCGGGGCGAAAAGCGACGGGTAGCGGCTCATAATCTCTTCCAGTGTAAAATTATTGTTATGTGGTCGGATGAGTTACTAATTTAGCCGCCGCGGGCAAAAAGGGAAAAGGGGAGTGCGGCGATTGTGATGGGATTCAAAGAACGGCGGAAGGTTCTCCCTTCTCCCACCGGGAAAGGGAGAAGGGCGGAATAGCGCAGGGGGCCAGTGAAGCCCGGACTGTTCTCTCTCCTGTCGGGGAGAGGCTTAGGGTGAGGGGGCAACGCGCGCGCGGCGCGCCAGACCCGGCGCCTGCCACATGGAGGTCGTCAATCCGCTGTCCACCAGACCGAGCTGCTCGGCGTACACCGACTGCCATTTGGTCATCATCTCCTGATACAGTTCCCGATGCGCGGGATTAGGCGTAAATTCCCGGTACCAGCTCACCAGTTTCTCACCCGTTGTCGCCATATCGGCGTATAGCCCAGCGCCGGTGCCGGCGGCGATCGCGCAGCCGAGCGCCGTCGCTTCGCGGACCTCCGGCACCCGCACCGGCAGACCGGTGACATCGCTGAGGATCTGGCTCCACAGCGCCCCTTTTGCACCGCCGCCGGCAAAGACCAGGCTATCAAACTGCACGCCGGAAAACTGCGAAATCTGCGCCAGGTTGCAGGCGGAGACAATTGCCGCGTTCTCTTCCAGCGCACGGAAAAGCGTGGCCTTATTGCATTTTTCCGGGTCGATGGAGAGGTTAATAAACGATGGTGCAGCGTGGTACCACTGCTTAAAGTGCATGGCGTCAGAGAAAATCGGCATCACCCCGTGGGAACCCGCCGGTACGCGGCTGGCCATCTCTTCGAGCAGGCTGTAGGCGTCAACGCCGAGGCGCTCGGCAATGAGCTTCTCTTCTGCGCAGAAAGCATCACGGAACCAGCGCATGGTCAGGCCGGTAAAAAAGCTGATGGACTCCGCCTGCGCCATGCCGGGTATGACGTGCGGGTTAACGCGAATATTCATCTCCGGGTCAGTACGGACTTCCGGCAGGTTAACCACCTGCTGCCAGAAAGTGCCGCCGAGCACCGCCGTCTGCCCGGCGCGCACCACGCCGAGACCCAGGCAGCCGAGCTGGACGTCGCCGCCGCCCATCACCACCGGCGTGCCTGCGCGCAGCCCGCTTTGCGCCGCCGCCGCGTCGGTCACCGCCCCCAGTACGCTGCCGGTCTCCTTGACCGGCGAGAGAATATCGGCCCGCAGTCCGGCCATATCCAGCAGCGCCGGGCGCCAGTCGCGGCTGAACAGGTCGAGCATGCCGGTGGTTCCGGCGTTAGAAGGGTCGACCGCCAGCTCGCCGGAGAGCTTCGCCGCCAGCCAGTCGCTGATCATGGTGATGGTCGCCGCTTTGCGGTAGATATCCGGGCGATGGTGGGCCAGCCAAAGCAGGCGTGGCATGGCGCTCAGCGCCAGGGTCTGCCCCGACACGCTGTACACTTCGGATTCAAAACGGTCGTCGTGGATCTCTTTGAGCTCCGCCACCTCGCGGCTGGCGCGAGCGTCAACGTTGGCGCAGGCCCAGATGGCCTCGCCGTTGCGGTCGTAAAGCACGATGCCTTCACGCATCGAGCAGCAGGCCACGGACTGAATATCCGCCGCAGAGAGATGGGCGGCGGCCAGCGCCTGGCGGATACACTGACAGGCCAGCTGCCAGTTGACGCTGAGATCGAACTCCATTGAGCCGGGGACATTCTCAACGCTCAGGTGCTTCCATTCGGCCTGACCGACCGCAATCTGACGGCCCTGGAGATCGAATACGACCGCCCGAACGCTGCCGGTCCCGGCATCTAACGCTAACAGGTAACTCATGACATGCGCCTCGCTCGTGTTGCGCGGCGCAGGGCCATTTATGAGGCCAGCGTCAGCACCGCGCGTGCTGTTGTCTCTTCCGTTACCAGGCCATTAATCCGCTTGCCGATAAGGGCCGCGTAAATCGCCTGCGCTTTTTCTGTGCCCCCGGCGACGCCAACGATAGTCGGCAGCTGCGCCAGTTCATCAAGGGTGACGCCAAGCAGTTCCCGATGGATCTCCAGCCCTTCAACCGGTTTACCGTCGGCCTGCAGGAAATAACCTAAAATGTCGCCGACCGCGCCTTTGCGGGCGTACATCAGCTGCTCGCCTTCGCTGATGTAGCCGGAGCGCAGGATGGTGGCGTCCCGGCGCTGGTCAATGGCCCCGATACCTACCACTGCCGCATCCGCCGCCGTGGCGGCCAGGATCACATCGCGTACGCTCGATTCCCGGCGCAGGATCTCCGCTACATCCGCCGATGACACCCTCAGCGGCGCGGGGATCATGCTGACGCTACAGGCGGCATCCAGCTGGCCAATGCCGGTCATATACGGACCTACGCCGCCGGAAAGCGTCACCAGCCGAACCTGTTGGGAACCGATAAACCCGCTCAGATGCTGCAGGCAGCTCATGGTGGCTTCGCCAAAGCCCACCGCCAGCAGTTGTCCTGGCTCCAGCACGCCCATTAACGATTGCGCCGCGCCAATCCCCAGGCGGGTGTTCATCGGCGGGGTATTGAGCGCCGGCAGCACGCGGGCGATTTTCAGGCCAAAGCGCTGCTGGAGTTCGGTTTCCAGCGCCAGACAGCCCTCATAGCGCGAATTAATCTGTACGCGGATCACTCCCGACTGGCGGCCTTTTTCCAGCAGGCGGGAGATTTTTAACCGCGGCAGCCCTAAACGCTCGCCGATGTCGTTCTGCGTCAGGCCGTCGTGGTAGTAACACCACGCCACTCGCGCCACCAGCTCTTCCTCGGCTAACGCCAGCCCGGCGTAGCGGCTCTCTTCCGTAATGCGTTTTTCGCTCATAAAGTGAACTCTTATAAAAATTTAGATCATATGTTCGTTATTGCGTGGTCGGAAAATGTGAGCCGACTGGCAAAACCGATCTTTCGTTGTTCGCTGGTTTTATTCAAACGATCGAAAGCATAAAACTGTGATCGTTGCACGGTTGTAAATATAGTTCACCGTCTACGCTTTTGAACATTATTAATTTAAAAAATCTTTTGTTCAAATCGAGGCGCGATGATGAAGCCACTGCTTGAAGCTCGCCAAATCTGCAAACAGTTCTCCGGCGTGACCGTGCTGAAGCATATTGATTTCACGCTGCTTTCCGGCCAGGTGCACGCGCTGATGGGCGGCAACGGCGCCGGAAAATCGACGCTGATGAAGATTATTGCCGGGGTAGAGACCCCTGACAGCGGTGAGCTCATCCTCGGCGAACGTACATTTGCGCGCCTTACTCCCGCCCAGGCCCATCAGCAGGGCGTGTATCTGGTGCCGCAGGAACCGATGTTATTCCCCAATCTGACGGTGCGGGAAAATATTCTTTTTCGTCTGCCGAAGCGGGCGGATAACGAGGCCCATCTGCAGGAAAAGCTTCAGCAGCTTAATTGCCAGCTTAACCTTGAGGCGGCGGCCAGCACGCTGGAAGTGGCCGATCAGCAAATGGTGGAGATCCTGCGCGGGCTGATGCGCGACGCGCAGATCCTGATCCTCGATGAGCCCACCGCCTCATTGACGCCGGGAGAAACCGATCGCCTGTTTCGCCAGATCCGCTCTTTGCAGGCGCTCGGTGTCGGGATCGTGTTTATCTCGCACAAGCTGCCGGAGATCCGCCAGGTCGCCAGCCACGTCTCGGTGATGCGCGATGGCGCGGTGGTGCTGAGCGGGGAAACCGCGCACTACGGCGACAACCAGCTGATTGGCGCAATGACGCCCGTCAGTCGCGATCGAGCCCTGAGCGACACGCAAAAGTTGTGGCTGGCGCTGCCGGGCAATCGTCGCACTCAGGCGCAGGATTTTCCGGTGCTGCGGGTCGAAGATCTGACCGGAGAGGGCTTTATCGATCTCAATCTGGAGATCCGCGCCGGGGAGATCGTCGGCCTCGCCGGGCTGGTCGGATCCGGGCGTACCGAATTTGCTGAAACGCTCTATGGTCTGCGGCCAGCTCGCGCAGGGCGGGTGTGGCTGGAAAACCGCGATATCAGCCGCGACAGCACGCGCGCCAGGCTGGCCAGCGGGCTGGTCTATCTGCCGGAGGACAGACAGGTTTCCGGTCTGTTTCTCGATGCGCCGGTGCGCTGGAACACGGTGATGTTTAACCAGCCGTCGCTGTGGCAGCAGAACCGGCGCGAAGCGGCGGTGGTGGAGCGCTATCACCGGGCGCTGGGGATCAAAATGGCCGATGGCGATCGCCCGGTGCGCACGCTCTCCGGCGGTAACCAGCAGAAGGTACTGCTGGCGCGCTGCCTGGAGGCTAACCCGCTGCTGCTGATCGTCGATGAACCGACCCGCGGCGTGGACGTTTCCGCCCGCGCCGACATCTATCAGCTGCTGAAAAGCGTCGCCGCGCAGAACGTGGCGGTATTGATGATCTCCAGCGATCTCGACGAGTTCGTTGGCCTGGCCGATCGGGTGATTGTAATGCATCAGGGCAGGCAGAGCGGCGAGCTGGCGCAGCAGGCGGTCAGCGTTGACCGGATGATGACCCTGGCCTTCGGAGGGCAGGCATGAAAACGTTATTAAAGAATCGCGAACTGAGCGCCTTCCTCGCCATCGTGGTGCTGTTTGCCGGGCTGGTGGCGCTCAACCCGGCTTATTTCAGCTTACAAACCCTGGGCATGATTTTCGCCAGCTCGCAAATCCTTTGCCTGCTGGCGCTGGGGGCGACGCTGGTGATGCTCACCCGCAATATTGACGTTTCGGTGGGCTCCACCGTTGGCCTGAGCGCTATCGCGACAGGCGTGGCGCTAAATAGCGGGTATGGGCTGATGACCGCCATCGCCTTTGCGCTGGCGATCGGCGCGCTGGCTGGCGCCTTTAACGGCCTGCTGGTGGTGGGGCTGCGCATCCCGGCGATTGTCGCCACCCTCGGCACCCTCGGCCTTTATCGCGGGGTGATGCTGCTGTGGACCGGCGGTAAGTGGATTGAAGGTTTGCCGAACAGCCTGAAAGCGCTGTCGGAACCGGCATTCATCGGCATTTCTCCGCTGGGCTGGCTGGTGCTGGCGCTACTGCTGGCGGGCGGCGGGATACTATCGCGTACTGCCTTTGGCCGTGATTTTTACGCCGTCGGCGATAACCTTGCCGCTGCCCGCCAGCTTGGGGTGGCGGTGAACCGCACGCGGATGCTGGCATTCACCCTTAACGGCATGCTGGCGGCCTGCGCCGGGATTGTGTTCGCCGCGCAGATTGGATTTGTGCCCAATCAGACCGGCAGCGGCCTGGAGATGAAAGCCATCGCCGCCTGCGTGCTCGGCGGGATCTCGCTGCTGGGCGGTACCGGCACGCTGCTCGGCGCTTTTCTCGGCGCCTTCTTCCTCACCCAAATCGATACCGTGCTGGTGCTGTTTCGTCTCCCGGCGTGGTGGAACGACTTCATTGCCGGCCTGGTGCTGCTCGGCGTACTGGTGCTCGACGGGCGGCTGCGTCAGGCGCTGGCCCGCCATCAGCGGGCGCTGAAATACAGTCGCTTTCAGCCCGGCAATAAAGGGGGCAAGCGCGTGGCCCCGTTTCCTGAACGCAAAAATAAAGAGGTGGCGTAAATGAAGCTCAACTGGGAAAGCGCGCTGTTGGGATTACTGGTGGTGGAGATCCTGCTGTTTGGCGCCCTGAATCCGCGCATGCTGGATCTCAATATGCTGCTGTTCAGCACCAGCGACTTTATCTGCATCGGCATCGTGGCGCTGCCGCTGACGCTGGTGATCATCAGCGGCGGGATTGATATTTCGCTCGGTTCCACCATCGGCCTGTGCGCCATCGCGCTGGGGGTGATGATGCAGGCGGGCTGGCCGATGAGCCTCGCGATCCCCCTGACGCTGCTGCTCGGCCTGCTGTGCGGGCTGCTGAACGCGGCGCTGATTCACTACACCGGCATTAGCCCGCTGGTGATTACCCTTGGCACCCTGTACCTCTACGGCGGCGGCGCGCTGCTGCTTTCGGGCATGGCCGGGGCGACCGGCTACGAAGGCATCGGCGGATTCCCGGATAGCTTTACCGCCTTCGCCAATCTGACCCTGTTCGGCCTGCCAATACCGCTGGTGCTGTTCGCCGTTATCACCTTTTTTTTCTGGCTGCTGGCCCACCGCGGGCGCTTTGGGCGGCACCTTTTTCTGCTCGGGCAGAACCCGCGCGCCGCGCGCTACGCCGCGCTTTCCGTTAACGGGATGCCCTACGCGCTGTATGGCCTGGTGGGCGTGGCGTCGGCGGTGGCGGCGCTGGTAATGGTCTCCTATTTCGGCTCGGCGCGCTCGGACTTAGGCCGCGACCTGCTGATGCCGGCGCTGACCGCCGCAGTGCTCGGCGGGGCCAATATCTACGGCGGTTCCGGCTCGATCGTCGGCACGGCGCTTGCCGCGCTGCTGGTGGGCTATTTACAACAAGGTTTGCAAATGGTCGGCATCCCCAACCAGGTGTCGAGCGCGCTGTCAGGGGCGCTGTTGGTTGTGGTGGTGATGGGGCGTTCGCTGAGTCTGCACCGTGAGTGGGTGCGGATGACCTGGCGGCGTCTTTCTCGCGCA
This sequence comes from Klebsiella sp. GW_Kp181, assembly GCF_040062315.1. NCBI lineage: Bacteria > Pseudomonadati > Pseudomonadota > Gammaproteobacteria > Enterobacterales > Enterobacteriaceae > Klebsiella > Klebsiella sp. GW_Kp181. The sequence continues at coordinate 17,685 of NZ_JBEAFR010000075.1, read as the reverse complement.
TAAGACAATCGGAGCATAAACATACGATGAAAACCAAACGAATCCTGCAAACGAGCGCCCTGGCGCTGGCGTTAAGCGTGGCAACCGCTCAGGCGGCGGACCGCATCGCCTTTATTCCTAAGCTGGTCGGCGTCGGCTTCTTTACCAGCGGCGGTAACGGCGCGAAAGAGGCGGGCAAAGCGCTCGGCGTGGACGTCACCTATGACGGCCCGACCGAACCGAGCGTCTCCGGCCAGGTACAGCTGATCAACAACTTCGTCAACCAGGGCTACAACGCGATTATCGTCTCCGCCGTATCGCCGGACGGCCTGTGCCCGGCGCTGAAGCGGGCGATGCAGCGCGGGGTCAAGGTTCTGACCTGGGACTCCGATACCAAACCGGAGTGCCGCAGCATCTATATCAACCAGGGGACGCCGCAGCAGCTTGGCGGCCTGCTGGTGGAGATGGCGGAAAAACAGGTGACGAAACCCACCGCCAAAGTCGCGTTTTTCTACTCCAGCCCAACGGTGACCGATCAGAACCAGTGGGTAAAAGAGGCGAAAGCCAAAATTGAAAAAGCGCATCCGCAGTGGGAAGTGGTGACCACGCAGTTTGGCTATAACGATGCTACCAAATCGCTGCAAACCGCCGAGGGGATCTTAAAAGCGTACCCGGATCTCGACGCCATTATCGCCCCGGACGCCAACGCGCTTCCGGCCGCCGCCCAGGCGGCAGAGAACCTTAAGCGCCAGGGCGTGGCGATTGTCGGCTTCAGTACCCCGAACGTGATGCGCCCCTATGTAGAGCGCGGCACGGTAAAAGCCTTCGGCCTGTGGGACGTGGTACAGCAAGGCAAGATCGCGGTTAACGTCGCCGATCGTCTGCTGAAAAAGGGCGATCTTAACGTCGGCGACAGCGTTGATGTGAAAGATCTCGGCACCCTGAAAGTCGAGCCCAACAGCGTGCAGGGTTATCAGTATGAAGCGAAAGGCAACGGCATCGTGCTGCTGCCGGAGCGGGTGGTGTTCACCAAAGAGAATATCAATAACTACGATTTCTGATGGAGGATGAGATGGCTGATTTAGACGATATCAAAGAGGGAAAAAACTTCGGCTTAGACCGTCCGCAGCAGAACACGCTCTATACGCTGAAGGGCTGTGGGTCGCTGGAGTGGGGGATGCAGTCGCGGCTGGCGCGTATCTTTAATCCGCAGAGCAATCGCACGGTGATGCTGGCTTTCGATCACGGCTATTTTCAGGGGCCGACTACCGGTCTGGAGCGTATCGATCTCTCTATCGCGCCGCTGTTCGAGGAGACCGACGTGCTGATGTGCACCCGCGGCGTACTGCGCAGTCAGGTGCCGGCCGCGACCAACAAACCGGTGGTGCTGCGCGCTTCCGGCGGCAACTCGATCCTCAGCGAACTTTCCAACGAGTGCGTGGCGGTGGCGATGGAAGATGCGCTGCGCCTGAACGTCTGCGCGGTGGCGGCGCAGGTCTATATCGGCAGCGAACATGAGCATCAGTCCATCAACAACATCATCAAGCTGGTGGACGCCGGCAACCGCTACGGTATGCCGGTGCTGGCGGTAACCGGGGTGGGTAAAGAGATGGCCCGCGACGCCCGCTACTTCTCGCTGGCCAGCCGCATTGCCGCTGAAATGGGGGCGCAGTTTGTAAAAACCTACTTTGTTGAGGAAGGCTTTGAGAAAGTGACTGCCAGCTGCCCGGTGCCGATCGTCATCGCCGGGGGCAAAAAGCTGCCGGAGCAGGAGGCGCTCGAGATGTGCTGGCGGGCGATTGACCAGGGCGCATCCGGCGTCGATATGGGGCGGAATATCTTCCAGTCCAGCGCGCCGCGCGCGATGCTGAAGGCGGTGAAAAAAGTGGTGCATGAGAACCTGAGCGCCCGCGAGGCGTATCAGTTCTGGCAGGAGGAAAAACAGGGAGAGCTACAATGAACGTAACGCTGGTAGAAATCAATATCAAACCGGAACGGGTCGACGAGTTTCTTGAAGTATTCCGCGCCAACCACGAAGGGGCGCTGCAGGAGCCGGGCAATCTTCGCTTTGATGTCCTGCAGGACCCGGAGGTGAAGACGCGCTTTTTTATTTATGAAGCCTATAAAGATGATGAAGCGGTGTTGGCGCACAAGAAAACCCCGCACTATCTGGCCTGCGTAGAGAAGCTGGAGGCGCTGATGTCGCAGCCGCGGCAGAAACGCAGCTTTATCGGCCTGCTGCCGGAGGTGTAAGACGAGTCCTCTCCTACGGGAAGAGGGGAAAAGAGGAGCCGTCTGTTAAATCGGGAGCCGGACCGTTCCCTCTCCCTGTGGGAGAGGGTTAGTAGCCTATGGTTTACGGAAAAACTCGTTATACAGCATGTACAGATGCGCCGCGCTCCAGGAGAAGTTCGGCGCGCCTTGCTGAGCGCCGGTGAGCGGATTGTAGTTCTCCTGAATCGGGCCATCGGAGGTGAGCCCCCGGGCGTGCCTGAAGAAGGCGTCCGCCAGCTGCAGCGCCTCTTCGCGGTGGCCGTAGCGCTCCATCCCCTTCAGGCCGAACCAGAACTGGTCCACCCACACGCGGCCGCGCCAGTAAATATCCGCGCCAAACGCCGGATTCGTTAATGCGGCGGTACCCAGCGGTACGAACGTGTTGAACTCTTTGGCGTCCAGCATCACCGAAATGACGTCATCGGCATGCGCCTGAGTGGCCGCGCCGTTGAACAGCGGCGACCAGCCCTCCGGGCCTTTGCCGCGCTCGACGATCGGCCTACCGGCGCAGCCGTTTGCCAGCGGCTGCGCTTCAATGCGAATGTCGTAATAGAATTTGCTCTGCGGGTCGAACATGCAGGTGTTGATATAGTCGGCGAGCTTTTTCGCCAGCGCCCGGTAGCGTTTTGCCTCCTCCGGCTTGCCGAGAAGGGCCGCCATCTCCGCCAGATAGTGGTTGTCGCTGTACATGTAGCTGGCCTGATCGACCGACTCCTGCAGCAGCGAATAGCCGAGCAGATTGCCGCTTTTATCCCGGTTTTCAGCAAATTTCACCGTCCAGTCGCTACGCTTGCCGCCGCCGGCGATGTACTTATCCAACTGATCTTTATCGATAAAGCCGAAAACCGCCGCGTCGTCGCGCCCCGACTCCCAGGAGGCGGCCACCTGCGCCGGGATCTCCAGGCTATCGTAATCGCCTTTCGCCGTCACCTGCTCGTAGGTTTTCAGGCCGGAAAGCGTCCGTTCTTTATCGCCCTTTTTCACGGTAAACAGCATCGCGCCATCGGCGGTGTTGTGCGCTTTATCGCGGGTCGCGCCGTACTCCGGCACGCCGTTGCCGTTGTGGTCGCGGTTGCGCAGCCACCAGTCATGGTAGGCCTCCAGCTTCGGATACATCTCCGCCAGCCAGGCTTTATCTTTCGTAACGTTATAGACTTCCATCACCGACCAGGCCGCCAGGCTCGGTTTGGTATTTCGCTCGTTCCAGTTGCTGCCGTCGCCGCCGCGTTCCGGGCTCAGGTTCCAGGCGATCAGATCCGGAATGAACCCGGCATCCTGCGGCCGCACTTTATCGTCGGCGGCAATCTGCCAGGAGAAGACGGCACGGATGTTCTCTTTCGCGATCTCCGGGTTGAAGTGGGCCATGGCGTAGGCTTGCTTCCAGGTATCCCACGGCCAGGTCTGGTTGCCTGAGAACCAGCGCCCGGTTACCGACGGCGTGACGGTGTTGTGCTTAACGGCGCCGCCCGGCGCGCGCCAGTTACCGTTAAGGGTTTCGATCGCTTTTACCGCCACCCGGGTTTGCTGCGCCGTAGCATCAGGATTGGTCAGCCCCTTTTGCAGATAGCCGTTCCAGCGCGCCTCGGAAGCGCGCAGATAGTGTACCGGTCGCGCAAGAATATCGCGGATTTGCGCTTTCTCGAGCCGAATCTGCTCGGCGTTCAGCAGGTGCGAGTAGGTGGTATAGAGCGTGGTCGAGCCGTTGATTTGCGCGCTGCTGGTGAACCGATGGCCGTCGATTTGGGTGACCGTCGGCAGGGAGCGATGGATCTGATACTGCGATTCGCCGGAGGTCATTAAATCCGATGCGGAGCGGACTTTGCCGAAGCTGACGGTCAGGCCGTCGTGGGTCGCGCTCAGGCGGCGCTGATAGTCCGGGAAAGCCTGGTCGATGGTTTGCGTTGACTGCGGTTTCCCCTCTTTGGCGGAGAGTTTCTCCAGCAACTCGCCGTCCCAGACCAGCTTAAGCGGGCTGCTACTGGTGATTTTAGTCTCCAGTAAAGAGGTGTGCGCGCTGGCAAAGCGCAGGGTCATCTCGACCTGTACGCCGGCCGCGGAGAGCTTTTGCACCAGCGCGCCGGGCAGGCTCCAGGCCTGCAGGGTGAAGGCGACTTTCTTGCCGTTCTGGTATACCGTCAGGCGATCGAAATTGGTCGCCATAAAGTTGATGTACTCCTCGGTGAGCAGCGCGGGCCCCGGAAATCCGCCCATGGTGGCCGGACCATCAGGCAGCAGATGCCCATGCCATGCGCCCAAATCGAAAAACGGGTTGAAGCGCTGGTGGTCATCGTTATCAAAATCCTGCATCGCCTGCGGCGCGCCGCTGCGGTTGATAACATTTTTAAAGTCATCCGCGGTCAGCGCGTGGGCGGAAAAGCTTAGCAGTAGGGCGCAGGCCAGCGGCGTAAGAGTAGTGGTAATCTTCACGGTATCTGTATTCCTTTTACCAATAGAAATATTGCATCAGGAAAACCTGATCGCTCGGGTCGCCGGAGGCATTTTTCATGTAGAAGCGGCTGTCCGCAGCGGTGGCAAAACGTCCGCCGCCGTATTCGTACCAGATGCCGAACTGCATAAACGAGGTGGTTTCCTCGGCGGCGCGATCCGGGCGGTGTTTGGCGTAGCTATAGGCGGTAGAGAGATACACGCCCTTGAGCGCTTCATACATAGCGCTGGCCATAAAGCCGGTCTCCGTTCCCGGCACGTCTTTTCCCCTGGCGCGCCCGGTATGATGCCAGGCGCGGGCGGCGAGGTTGGGGGTGAGAATACCGGTCAAAAATAGCTGGCCGGTCCCATCCGTCACCTCAAGCCCATTCATCCAGGTCACCTCGTTCGCGAGATCGTACTGGATGTAGCCGTTGACCATCGCCGGGTAGGTATATTTATCGTCGTAGCGGTCGTATTTGCCGAAATGGAGCCATGCTTTGCCTTCATCGTGGTGCCCGGAGGGGGTCGCGGTCACGCTGTAGCGAAAATCTCCCGCCAGGTTCTGCACCTTGAGCGCGTACATGATATCGCGCGTATTGGGGATCACGTAGCCGAGGTCGGGCGTGAAATCGCCCCACCACTGCAGATCGTCGAGCGATGAATCCTGGCGCAGGCTGAGCATAATCTCGGTGCTGCTCTCGGTTTTATATCCGCCGTAGAAGCGGTTTATTCCACCTTCAAATCCGCCCCAGCCATGGTCCGCTACCCAGGCATTTCCCTGACGATCGGCCTGAACCGTCCAGCCTTCGCCATAAATTAAACCAAACCAGCTGCCATGCTTTATTTCCAGTCCGCCTTCAATATAGGTGCCATCACTATATTTATGCTTGTCCTCGCCTTCTAGATCCATATATCCGCCAACCCCCAATTCACCGTAAAAACGGTATGAGGTGGCATTAAGTTCAGGCGTTTTCATGTCATCATGTTCCGCCGGATGCGCCACATCGACGGCAATAGCCGGTGTGCAAAAAGCCAGGGCGGCAAGCGCCCAGTAAATAGGCCTGTTCTTTTTCATCATTTTATTTAGAGGTACTGTGGTTTTTTGTTTAAGAAAAATAGATTAAGACGCGTCAGAGGCTGGCGCTGCTTCAATTCTTTTTTCTTCCCGAGTTAATCCCTTTACGTATTTGCTGTATTTCCACCATGCAAATCCGAGGAAGATAACGATTCCGCCGACGTTATAGAAAATAATCGTCAGAATATTGCCGCCGGTGGGAAAGGTTGAGGCGACGAAGCCGATAGCGAAAATAACAATCAGCATGGAGACCACCGTAATACCGGTGGTGCGGGAACCCATTTTAAAATCGCGCGGCAGATGATCGAGCTTGCGGCGCAGATTAAGGTACGCCAGCATGATAAACAGCGGCGGCAGCATCGAGGCGGCGGCGGTCATATTGATGATGGTATTCATTAAATCCTGCACGGTACTGGAGCCCATCATCGGAATTATCATTAGCGGAATCACAATCAGGAACTGGATCCACGCCGCGCGCGCCGGTACGCCGTTTTGATTGAGCTCAACGGTTTTTTTACCAAATATTCCGGGCGGGATTTCGGAGAAAAAGATTTTGACCGGCGTCGCGGTCCACATTAATAACGAACCAAACATGGCGGTAAAGGAGACCAGGCCGACAAAACGGTTGACCACGATTTCGGGCAGGCCAAACCATACCGCCATACCGTGGAAGACCTGTACCGATCCGCCGGTAAATTTCAGATCTTTACTGCTGATAAACACGTTTATCAGTACCGAGGAAATGGAGTACAGCACGCCAATCACGATCCCGGCGAGGATAATGACCTTAACAAATGATTTCGATCCGCCTTTCACGTCATTGACGTACACCGCGACGGACTCCGCCCCTCCGGCCGCCATAAAGATCCAGGTGGTGATGCCGAGGAATGCCCAGTTAAAGTTCGGGATCATTGCATCCACGGTAATCGGATCCGCTGGTTGAATACCGCCCACCAGCGCGCCGCCGGAAAGCAGAATGTAGGAGAGCGTCAGCAGCAGCATTAACGATGAGGTGACCGAGGTGATTGGGCCCAGCATTTTTGCGCCGTTGGTGGAAACCCAGGTCGACAGGGCGAACAGCGCCATGCTCAACATCGTGGTGGCCACGGGCGTCAGAATGTACTCATATCCGAGGAAAGCGTAGGAGGCATAAGCGATTACCCTCGGCAGCAGCGAGGTAAAAAAGAACAGATTCACGAACCAGTAGGTATAGGCGGTAATAAAGGCCCAGCGCCCCCCTAGCGAGCTTTTTACCCAGGCATAAACGCCCGCTTCGGAGTTTTTATTCAGCGAAACGAATTCCGCGATGATCAGACAGAAAGGAACAAAGTAGAGCAGGGTTGCAAGGAAGAACATCGGCGCCGACGCCAGTCCCAGCTCAATATTGTTATTGATCACGTTATTAAAACTGAAGACGGCGGCGAAGGTTAGCGACAGCAGGCCAAACTTGCCGATGGTATTACGTTTGATATCAGACATAACACATCTCCACACATTGTCCTTCAGAGAATGGCCGAAGGGGATTGTGTTGTTTGTAGGGTAGAGGTAGTTAAGTATTGTGGTTAATTTTAGTAAAATATTTAGTAAATAAAAGCGGTAAAAATGAATTGCTTTAACTCGATCACGAAAATGGTCGGGCGACAGATCATGGCTTGTGGGTAAAAAAATCCCGCCAGGGGATATACCGCTGGCGGGGGCAACGGTGGCTTATTTCACCGTATTTGCCGCTGATTTCAGGCCTGGTTGTTGATTCTTGCGCTGTTTTTTCTCAAAGCGGGTTATCCACCACCATGCGAGTCCGGAGAAGACTGCGGTCATAAAGACGTTAATGAAGAAGGCGTTCACCAGGTCGACTCCCGGCGGGAAAGCGGAGGCGGTCATGCTGACCAGGAAAATAACGATAAGCATCGACACCACGGCCATCCCAACTTTTCTTGAACCCATGCGGAAGTCGCGCGGCGTGTCGTCATGTTTCCAGCGGAAAACAAAGTAGGCGGCCATGATAAACAGCGGCGGTAGCATTGCGGTCCCGGCGGTCAGGTTGATGGCGGTGTTCATCATTTGCTGAACGCTGGCGGAGCCGAAACCATTCACGATGAGCATCAGAAAGACGAAGACAAATTGCCACCAGGCGGCGCGCACCGGCACGCCGTGGACGTTCAGCTCGGTGGTTTTTTTGCCATAGATGCCGGCAGGAATTTCCGAGAAGTGAATTTTTACCGGTGCGGCGGTCCACATCATCATGCTGCCGAAAATGGCGATAAACAGAATGATGCCGACGAAGCGGCCCATCAGCGCTTCGGAAATATGGAAATAAGCGCCGAGACCGGTGAAAATTTCCACCATACCGGCTGCATAGGTCAGGTCTTCCCGTGCCACAAAGACGTTGACCAGCAGAGAACCCAGCGCATACATGCCGCCAATCAGGATCCCGGCGGTGATGATGACTTTAATAAACGATTTCTGCCCGCCTTTAGTATCGTTCAGATATGCGGCAACGGTTTCAGCCCCGCCAGCCGCCTGGAAGATCCAGCACATAATCCCCAGCGTCGCCCAGTTGATGGTAGGCGCCATGGCGTGCAGCGTAATCGGCTGCGCGGGGACATGGCCCGCGCCCAGCGCGGTAATAGCACCGACCACGTAAATCGCAAAGAGCGCGAAGACGCCATAAGCCACGCATTCGGAGATTTTCCCCAGCCAGGTCGCTCCTTTGGTGGAAATGTGGGTGGCCATGGCGAACAGAACGATAGAGATCAGCGAAGTGACCATCGGCGAGAAGGGAATGGCGTAACCCATAATGGCGTACGAGGCGTAGGCCACCACGTTCGGCAGCAGCGACAGGAAAAAGAACAGGTTCACAAACCAGTACAGGAACGAGCCGAGATAGGCCGCGCGGGTACCTAAAGGCTGCTTCAGCCAGGCGTACATACCTGATTCGGAATTTTTATTCGCTGACACGAATTCGGCGATGATAAAGACAAACGGAATAAAATAGACCACCGTGGCAAACAGAAAGATAGGGGCGGAACTGAGCCCTAACTCGATGTTATTATTAACGATATTTCGTACGTTAAATACGGCGGCAAACGCCATCGACAGTAGGGCGAACTTCCCTATTTTGGCACGAACTGATTCGGACATAAGTCCTCCGGAAAATGATCTGGCCCGCATTGAGGGCTGGGACCGGGAAGGCCAACTAGTCGATCCGCTGGCCTCATCTTGCGTAACGCGGGCTTACTTATTCAGGAAGTAGCCGTCTTCGATAGTCACTCTGAGCACCACCTTTTTGACCGGCGAGTCACAGATAAAGCGATAAGCTTCGTGGGTATCGCAAATCACCATTTGTCCTTCATGGACCTGCACGGTTTCACCAATGCCTTTCAAATATTCACGGTCAGTTTCATCGCGATAGCAGGCGACGGTCTGCAGCTGCTCTTTAGCGGCAAACTCAATTTTTTGCTGACCCTGGAGGTAGTAATGCACCTCGAAATAGCGGCGGTTGCCAACGAACAGCGCATCCGTGGTGCTGTCGCTTGCCACGCGATAGGAGAGCGAATCGCCTATCGAGTGGGCAACTCCAGGCCGGATATTATCGACATTATTGATAGCTTCTATGCAGCGCTGCCATTTACGTCCACTGTGATAAATTTGCCTAAATTGTTCTAAATTATCGAGAATTCTCATTTTTCAGCCTCGCTGTGTGAATCGGAGGAAAAGAAACCGGCGCCAAAGCTATGATTCGCCAGCGTCTGCGAGGAAGCGCTCCCGCCTTCCAGCGGCAGCAGCGTAAAGCCATAGTTGAACGGTTTGAGCCACACCCGCCAGCTATCCAGCACCTCGCTCCCCCAGGAGTTAGAGCCCAGGCCGAGCAGTTGGGCGTCGATATTCAGGGTGATGTCATCGCTGCGACGCAGTTCGTTACAGTGCTGCGCGGCGTGCAGATTCTCCGCCGTATAGTGCCAGGCGCTGATGTTGAGCGGATCGCGCGGGACCACCATCAGGCCGCTGCCGTGACGGTCGGTAAACGCGGCCCAGCGGACGTGCTGGCGGTTGCCGTTGTTCTGCGGGAACGGGTAGTTCACGAACATGTCGTCCACGGTGGTGCGCCAGACATCAATGATGTTGCTCTGCTGGCTGTCGGCGTAGTTTTCACCGGGACCGCGACCGTAGTAATTCACCTGTTCAAACTGACCGTTAATGCCCAGCATAAAACCGATGCACGGCACGATATGCGGATAGTCGCCATAACGTTCCCCCGCAAGTTCAACGTTAATATGGCCCTGCGGGGTAATCTGCCAGCGATAGGTACAACGCATGCCAAAATCGAAAACCGGCGGAGCGATAATGCTACGGGTGGTGATAATCACCGTGTCTCCACGCTGTTCGGCGCTGAATTCACGCAGATGCTCCTGCATAATTTGCAGGTGACTGGGCTGCCACAGCCCCTCATATTCCTGCTTGTGGTTATCAATCATCGGCTTGAAGAAGTTAATCTTCGGCTCACGGGTCACCTGGTCTACGCCGTTCACCTGCCATTCGCTCAGTTTGCCGCTGACTTTAGAGAAGACTACGCGGAAGTTATGCCCGGTGATGCTGTAGCTCAGTCGTTCATCAACTATCTGTAGCGGGGTTGCGCTGGCATTCATCAGCGGCGATTTCGTTGCCGTCTGTTCTTTTAGCTGGAACTGGTAAACGGCGATCGGATGGTTGGCCTCGCTATACGGCGTGCGCGAGTCTTTGGTCACCAGGATGTTGAGGAAGGTTTCGCGATCGTCCAGCTCCGGCAGGTCAATGGTGATATCGCGGCCGCTGTTTGGCGCAAGATCGCGCACCTTAAGCTGCTGGCTGGCAAGCGTAGCCCCTTCGGCGCGCACTTCCACGCGCAGGGTGTAGTCATCCAGCGTCGAGAACCAGAGCTTATTATCGATGCGCAGTTCGCCGCGGGCGATGTCGGTCGCCTGAACTTTTACCGGAGCGATAACCTGTTTGTACTCTCTGAGGCCGGGCCCAGGCGTCTGGTCGGAGAAAATCAGACCGTCAAGACAGAAGTTGTAGTTATTAGGATAGTCCCCGTAGTCGCCGCCGAATTTGTACCAAACCGCGCCGCTGTCATCGGTGGCCTGAATCCCGTGATCGCACCACTCCCAGACGTAGTGGCCCTGAATACTGTCGTGTTGATAGAACACGTTCTGGTATTCGCTCAACCCGCCGGGACCGTTGCCCATCGCATGGGCGTATTCGCAGATAATTCGCGGCTTGGCATGCGGATATTCCCCGAATTCATTCATCAGCGGCACGCGGGTATACATGGTGGAGATGATATCCACCACCTCCGCGTCGCGATCCTCTTCGTAATGCACCAGACGGGTATCGTCGATCGCTTTAGCGGCGTGATACATCGCCCGAATGTTGCAGCCGTAGCCGGACTCGTTACCCAGCGACCAGATAATGATCGACGGATGGTTTTTCTGCGCGTGAATGTGGCGCACGATTCGTTCGACGTATATATGCTCCCATGCCGGATCATCGGTGATGGCGCTCAGATTGCCGACGTTGGCGAAGCCGTGGGATTCGACATCGGTTTCCGCCATCACGAACAGACCGTAAATGTCGCACATCTCATAGAAACGCGGGTCATTGGGGTAGTGGGCGGTGCGTACCGAGTTGATATTGTGCTGCTTCATCAGCAGCAGATCTTTCTCAACGCGGTCCATCCCTACGGCGCGACCCTTCAGATGGTCGTTGTCGTGGCGGTTAACGCCGTGCAGCATCACGTAGCGGTTATTGATGTAGAACAGGCCGTTGCGCACTTTGATATCGCGAAAACCGACGCGCTGCGGGATAACTTCGATAATCTCTCCGGCGGCGTTTTTCAGCGTCATCACCAGGTGATAGAGATAAGGATTTTCCGCCGACCACTGCTGCGGCGCCTTCACGTCGATCGCAAAGTTGACGTTCAGCTGCTGGCTGATGCTCAGGCGCGGCGTTACGCCTTCATACAGCGCCTTTTCGCCGTCGAACAGCGCGTATTCCAGTGTGGCTGCGCCCGGCTGCGCGGCGAGATTTTCCAGCACCAGCTGGCAGGAGAGGGTGGCGTCGACGTAGTCATCGTTAAAATCGGTGCGCAGAGTGAAGTCCTGGACGTGAAGCGGGTTTTTGCCCACCAGATACACGTCACGGAAGATACCCGCCGACCACCACATATCCTGATCTTCTATATAGGTGGAGTCCGCCCACTGCATGACGCGCACGCAAAGCAGGTTGTCGCCGGTTTTTACCGCGTGACTAATATCAAACTCCGCCGTCAGGCGGCTGCCTTTGCTGAAACCGATGTACTGACCGTTAACGTAAATTTCAAAATAGGTCTCAACGCCATCAAATTTAATCAGAGTCTGCTGGTCCTGCCAGCCCTCGCTGAGGGTAAAGATGCGCTGATAGGCGCCGGTAGGGTTGTCGGTCGGCACGTAGGGAACGTCAATCGGGAAGGGAAAGCCTTCGTCGGTATACTGTAGCTGGCCGTGTCCTTCCATCTGCCACATTCCCGGTACGGTAATCGGCCCCCAGTCGCTCATGTATTGCGAGGTGAACGCTTCCGGCACCCGCAGCGGGTTGTTAAAGAAGCAGAATTTCCACTGTCCGCTAAGGGACAAAAAGCGGCTGCTGGTTTCACGGGCGAAGGTTCGCGCCTGGGCCTGCGAATCGTAAGAGAAGAAATAGGCGCGCGGAGGCAGCCGGTTTTCATGAGTGAGTTGAAGATTTTCCCAGCGATTCATATCGCCTCCCTGAACGGACTAAACGGATAGAAAGTATTTTAGTAAAAGTTTTACTAAATTAAACCGCCAGGAGTGATTTACTTTAACTCGATCACAAAATGAGCGGGTTGGCCGCCAGCGGTCAGGATGGGGAAAAGGTGCAGAGGATGGGGGATGGAGGAAAATCCCGGAGGCGGCGCGCTGCGCCTGTCCGGGCTACCGTTTGGCAGACGGCGGTGAACCCGTAGCCCGGGCAAGGCGCGATAAGCGCCGCCCCCGGGAGCCAGGCGCAGAGGATTTAGCGTCAGAACGGGGGATTAGCGGGTGGTGCCGCGCAGCTTCAGCACGCTGGGGACAAAGACGTTTAGCGGCAGCGCACGGCCATCGCGGGCTTTTTCAACTAGCAGATTAACGCCCTGGCTGCCCATCATTTCTGAATGAATGCGCACCGTGGAGAGCGGCGGAAAAGTAAAACGCGCGGTGGGGATATCGTTAACGCTAATGAGCGAGATATCTTCCGGGATCGCGAGGCCGCGTTCATGAATAGCCCGCAGCACGCCGATGGCGATAGAGTCTGACGCGACGAACAGCGCGGTGGGGAAATCCGCCCTGGCCAGCATCGTTTTTGCCAGCTCATAGCCGGAGGAGCTGGAAAACCCGCCGCGCCAGATATCTTCTTCCGAAACCACCCCCTTCAGGCGGCCATATTCGACGAAGGCCACTTCGCGAATGTCGGCTTTACCCGGCTCATCCTGGCCACCAATAAAGCCGATGCGCCGCGCGCCCTGGGCGATAAAAAAGTCGATAACTTCTTTGGCAATACGCACCAGATCGATATCGACGGCGTCGTAGCTGCTGCCTGGCTCATGGAAATCAATAAAGCAGACGTTGTCGGTTAACGCCGTGGCTGCGTCGCGAATCGCCCGCGAAGGCTGGCCGACAATCAGAACGCCGGTCACTTTTTTCAGCTCGGGTAGCGCGTTGTTAAAGTAGCAGTTGGTCAGCTCAATACCGAGCTTTTCACACTGCGTTTCGATACCGTGGCGGATCGCCAGATAGTAAGGATCGTTGATTTCCAGATCCTGCTGGTAGCTGTAGATAGCCAGAATATGATGGTGGCCGACGGAATGAACCTGAGTCTTACGCGAGCTGGTGCTTTTATATTCCAGCTTTTCCGCCACCTCAAGAATGCGGTGCTTTGTCTCTTCTTTCACGTTCAGAGTGGGGTCGTCGTTTAATACCCGGGAAACCGTCGCCAGTGAAACGCCTGCTTCGGTCGCGATATCTTTTAGTGTGGCCATTGTTTTCCTTATCTGACGTTGCACCATCGACGCAAACCATTGTAAAGCAAGCGCGGGCCGCTGCATCTCTTTTCAGTAAATTTCCCCCGTATTATTCATCAGCATCGGGAAGTTTATAGCGAACTAAAAAGTGATGGATCTAACATTCCTTACTCTATTATGCGGAAACCTCGCCGACTTTTGTTATCTTTTACTAAATTTTTACCTGAGGGGTGCAAGATGGAAACGGTGCTTTATGATGATTTTGCCAGACTGGAAATGCGTACGGGAAAAATTGTAGCTGTAAAACGACATGAGAATGCCGATAAGCTTTATATCGCGCGGATTGACGTTGGCGAGCGCACCTTGCAGACGGTGACCAGCCTGGTGCCCTATTACCGAGAAGAAGAGTTGCTGGGAAAAACGGTCGTGGTCCTGTGCAATCTGGCGAAAGCCAAAATGCGCGGTGAAACGTCGGAGTGCATGCTGTTATGCGCCGAAACCGACGATGGCGGCGAAAGCGTACTGCTTACGCCGGAAAGAGGGATGCCTGCGGGCGTGCGCGTCGTATAGCAAACGCCCTCTCCCGGAGCGGGAGAGGGCAAGCCATTACGCCTCTTCCACCGAAACCCTCAGCGCCGCCAGCGCCAGGCGGGCCGCTTTTAGCACCTGTTCACACTGCTCAGGGGTCAGCGTCAGCGGCGGCTCAACGCGAATCGTTCTTGCGTTGTTGAGCGTTCCGGCCACCAGCACGCGCTGGCGAAACATTTCGCTGGCAAAGTCATAGCCGATTTCGTTATCAATAAACTCAATCGCCATCAGCATACCTTTGCCGCGCACGTCATTCACCAGATCCGGATATTCGCGGGCCAGCTGACGGAAGCCGTCCAGCAGCATATCGCCTTTCTGCTCCGCCTGCGCGGGCAGGTTTTGCGTCAGCAGTACGTTAATGGTCGCCAGCGCCGCCGCGCAGGCCAGCGGGTTGCCGCCAAACGTGGTGGTATGCAGGAACGGGTTATCGAACAGTACCGAGAACACCTCTTCGGTGGCGACCGTGGCGCCAATTGGCATGACGCCGCCACCCAGCGCTTTGGCAAGGCACAGAATATCCGGCTGAACGTTTTCGTGCTCGCAGGCGAACATCTTGCCGGTGCGCCCCATGCCGGTTTGGACTTCATCGAGGATCAGCAGCGCGCCAAACTCATCGCATAGCTTGCGTACCGCGGGCAGATAGCCCGGCGGCGGCAGAATCACCCCGCCTTCGCCCTGAATAGGCTCAAGGATCACCGCCGCGACGTCATCGCCGGTCTTTTGGCACTCGCTCAGCAGCGTGCGCATCGCATTGATATCGCCAAAAGGTACATGACGGAATCCCGGCAGCAGGGGCATAAAGGGCTTACGGAAAGTGGATTTCGCAGTGGCTGAAAGCGCGCCCAGCGACTTACCGTGAAACGCGCCGCTGGTGGCGACGAAGGTAAACTTGCCGCGCGGAGACTGGTAGGCCTTCGCCAGCTTTAACGCCGCTTCGACCGACTCGGTACCGCTGTTGCTAAAGAAGCTGTATTTCAGTTTGCCCGGCGTTAAGGCCGCCAGGGTTTTAGCCAGCATGGCCCGCAGCGGGTCCAGCAGTTCCTGACTATGAAGGGGTTGTTTAGCGAGCTGATTTTCGACGGCGGAAACGACAACTGGATTACGGTGCCCTACATTAAAAATCCCAAACCCACCCAGGCAGTCAATAAACTCCTGTCCCTGAGTGTCGACAAGCGTATTTAATCCTCCCGCTTGCCACTCTACGGCTCCGTAATCCCCGCCAGCAGTGACCGATTTTCGATACGCTAAAAACCCCGGATTCACATGCTCTTTAAAGTATTCCCTGACCTCCTGGTTAAGTGATTTCATCTCTTCATGATCGAGCGTTCGCTTCTCAATAAGATTCAGTGCGTGTGCGCTGCAGGCCAGAGCCGATGCGCTTGAAGGTAACCTGTTCAAAATATGCTCCTGGGCGGGGCGTATCACATGATACTGAATTAAGTATTGCAGGGATTACGCCACTTCGGCGCGGGCCCGGAAAATCGGGATAAACGCAACGTGAAATCGCAATTGAGCAAAATTTAATCTTATCGCGAAATTATTGGCATGTTTTACTCCTGAAGGCGTAAAACGATGCGCTGAAGGGTTACCGCCGCGTGCTTCGCGGCGGTGCAGGCTGCCCGATAATGAGGCAAAGGATTAGTCGAGCTGGGAGATCTCCATCGCCGCGCGGTCAATCACGCCGACAATCTGCTTTAGCTGCGCTTCGGTTATTTCCTGCTGGTTAACTTTTAAATCCAGTACCGCCTTAAAATTCTCCAGCGCGCGCTTCATCTGCGGGTTTTTACGTAGCTCACAACCCACCATTCGCGCCTGCAGTCTGGCCTGAATCTGCTCCAGCGGCTGCTGGTTTTCCGCGTGCAGCTGGCTGCCTTCGGCGGTGATGGCGATTTTTTTGCGACCGTTTTCGTCAGCCACGCTGATTAATCCCTGATCCTGGAGTAAATCGAGCGTCGGGTAGATGACGCCGGGGCTGGGACTGTAGTTGCCCTGGGTCATGGTTTCGATCTCTTTAATCAGTTCGTAACCGTGGCTGGCATTACGGGTGAGGATGTCCAGAATGACCAGGCGCAGCTCGCCATGGCCAAAGAAGCGCTGCCGGCGTCCGCCGCCTCTGCGACCGTGTTCACCATGTTCGCCGTGGCGTCCGCGTTGCCCACGGCCTTCTTCGTGATGATCTCTCATGATTTTTTCCTTTGAGTTTTTTGATATATCTAATTTATATCTAAAAATACTCAAGCCACAACCTTGTGGCGAATTTATTTTTTTATATAATTGATAATTAGAGATTTAATTCTATTTTTTGACTTTTGTGGCGTTTTGCTATGGCTATATCAAAAAATGCTTGCATTCTTTTTTAATGGCAATCATTATCATTTGCAATATTTTTAGATATATCTATTCCGTTCACCAAGGCGATGAAAGATGACAACGAGCAGGCATCCTGAATACCCGCAGCGCGTGCGTAATGAGCTGCGTTTCCGTGAGTTAACCGTATTGCGCGTCGAGCGTATCGGCAGCGCATTCCAGCGTATCGTGCTGGGCGGAGAGGCGCTGGAAGGCTTTGTCTCCCAGGGTTTCGACGACCATACCAAGCTTTTTTTCCCCACTGCGGGTGCTGCGTTTACGCCGCCGGAGGTGACGGATGAAGGCATTAACTGGGGCGAAGGCGTACGTCCGGCGACCCGCGATTATACGCCGCTTTACGACGCCGACCGTCATGAGCTGGCGTACGACTTTTTTATTCACGATGGCGGTATAGCCAGCAGCTGGGCGCTGGCGGCGAAACCGGGCGATAAGCTGGTCATCGGCGGCCCGCGCGGTTCGCTGGTGGTGCCGGAAGATTACGCCTGGCAGCTGTATGTGACTGATGAGTCAGGTATGCCCGCGCTGCGCCGCCGTCTGCTGGGATTGCGGCAGCTTCCGACGCGCCCGCAGGTCACGGCGATCGTGACCATTGGCGATGAGTCTTATCAAGATTACCTGGCCGATCTCGATGGTTTTCATATCGAGTGGGTGGTGGGACATCACTCCTCTGCCGTGGCCGAGCGTCTGGCGCAGGTTGTGGTTCCAACCGAAGATTATTTTATCTGGGTGACCGGGGAAGGCGCGGTGGTGAAATCACTGCTGGCGCATTTTGAAGGTCCGGAGATTGACCCGCAGCTGGTGCGTTCGCAGGCCTACTGGCACAGCAAGTAAGCGCGGGAGAAAACCCGGGTTGCGGCTGGCGCCTGACCCGGGCTACCAGACCTGCAGACGGCGGTGAACCTGTAGCCCGGGCAAGGCGCGTTAAGCGCCGCCCCCGGGA